>JBCDEN010000439.1:0-4268 GCA_039179715.1 Pseudomonadota bacterium | reverse complement strand
GGGCAAGCCACGGCCCGCCGCCACCGCTCACTAGAAGTCGTCGACGATCAGCGTATGATCAACAACTGGTTCGCGAAAGGTACCGTAATCATCCCGAGACAACACCGTGGTGGTTCCGGGCACTTCGTTGCCGCGCGCAAGCGACATCTGCAGATCCCGGCCGGTTTCACGGAAGCCGAATTTCTGCTGCAGACGCAACGACGCGTGATTGTGGTCGAAGACACTCGAACGCACTTCGGATGCGCCCAGGCGATCAAAGGCAAAACCAAGAACTGCGTCGACTGCCTCCGACATCAGGCCCCGCCCCCAATAGGGCTGGCCGAGCCAATAGCCGATCGATGGCGTTTCCCGCCAATTCGCCAGACCGACGGCACCGATCGCCCCCGATCCGTCATCCATGAAAAACGTCAGTTCCGACGCATCGGCTGCTGCGGCCGATTCGATCCACGCCACCGCATGGCTGCGTTGGTACGGCCACGGTACACGCGTCAACCATTTCGAGACCTCGTATGCACCGGCCAGATCCGTCACGCGGTCGACATCCGCAAGAGAAGGACGCCGCAGCACAAGACGGTTCGTTTCGATACGCACATCCGCGAGTTCCGCCGATTGGGCGTTCACATCCAGAGCTGGCATTGCAGTTTCCTCAGGCATTGTCGCCCCCTTTTCGCGATCGCCGCATCGCGATCATCATTCAGCCAGGTCGCTGATTTTCCGACCATTTCGGTTTCGATCCAGTTTCCGACGCATCACGCGGCCGCCCATGTCTTCAGGCTCTGCCAGGTTTTTCGGTCGAGCGTGTAGCGTTGCGCCGCGACACGCCCGCCGGCTCCCAACGAATGAAACATCATCATGTCCCGGCACTGAAAACCGCATTTTTCGATGACCCGACGGGATGCCGGGTTCGTGACGCGACAGGCACAGCTAATGCAGTCCAATTCTGTCGCTCCGAAGGCATAATCCACGACCGTCTGCGCGGCCTCCGTCGCGTACCCGTTCCCCCAGAACGGTTCGCCGATCCAGTATCCAAGGTGGGATTCGCGGTCCCTTTCCAACGGTGCCAGACCGCAAGCGCCGATCAGCGTGTCCGGACTGGAGCGCAGAAAGATCGCGAACCGATATTCCTGCCGCGCAGATCCTGACCGGCACAGAGCAATCCAGTCCTCGGCATCGGACAGCGCGTAGGGATGCGGCATGGTCGCGACCATTTCAGCCACGCGCTTGTTGTTGGCGAGCGCCACGATCTGGTCCGCATGACGCGGGCTCGGAACACCGATGATCAGGCGCTTCGTCATCAACAAGGGCGTGGCGAAGGCCGCGCTCCCGCTGTCAGTCTCCTCGGAACTCTCCATGATCGTATCCTCCGATCAAACACGAAAGAGGGGAGATGGCATCCCATCTCCCCTCTGAACTGTGTGACCGTATCGATCTGCCGGGTCGGTGGGACGCCGGCGATGCTACTCGTCCGGCTATTCAGCGGCCTCCATGACTGGAAGTACAGACACGAAGGTTCGGCCGTTGGCCTTCTTTTGGAAGGACACCGTGCCGGCATTCGTTGCAAAGATTGTGTGATCCTTGCCCATGACGACGCCGTTGCCGGGGTGCCACTTCGTACCGCGCTGGCGAACAATGATGTTGCCGGGAATGACGGCTTCGCCACCATACTTTTTCACGCCCAAGCGTCGGCCCGCGGTATCGCGTCCGTTGCGTGATGAGCCACCGGCCTTTTTATGTGCCATCGGATTCGTTCCTTGAAATTCGAGCCGGACCCTAGTCGGATCCGGCGCCTTCTGCAAGCGATTTGGCTTGCTCGATCCAGTTTTCGCGTTCGATGCGGCCCTTGAAGTTCAGGACTTCATCGACGCGGGCAATGTCATCCACCGAAAACGCGGCGACCTGCGCATATTGCGTGATACCGAGCGCGTTCAGCTTTTTCTCCAGAACCGGCCCGACACCGGAGATCTTCTTCAGATCGTCGGCGTCGCCTTCCGGCGTGTCGAACAGCGGCGCCAGCTCTGCGTCGTCGCCCGTATCCTCTGTCGCCGCAGCTTCCGCAGGGGCTTCCTCTGAAGTGGCCGTTTCGACCAGCTCCGCCTCAGCCGGGGTCTCCGATACCGGCGCCTCGGCAACGGTTTCTTCGACTGCCGCCTCGATGACGGCCTCTTCTTCCGGCGCCGCAGGCTCTTCGGCTTCGACAGCGGCCGGTTTCGGCGCCGCCTTCTTCGACGGCGCCTTGCCGTCGGTCAGGATCTCGGTCACGCGCACCATCGTATAGTGCTGGCGGTGGCCGTTGCGGCGGCGCGAATTCTGCCGCCTGCGCTTCTTGAAGATGATGACCGTCTTGTCGCGGCCCTGATCGACGACCTCGGCGGCCACGCTGGCGCCTTCGACCATCGGAGAGCCGATCAGCGGGGCGCCGGCGCCGCCGACCATCAGCACATCCTTGAAGGTCACGATCTCGCCGGTTTCGGCCTCGATCTTTTCAATCTTCAGTTCGTCTTCGGCGGCAACGCGGTATTGCTTGCCGCCGGTCTTGAAAACCGCAAACATCTTTTTCGTCCTTTTTCGACACGCACCCTTCGGCGCCGCATGAGAGCGGACTTGGCTTATTCGTGTTGTTTTGAAACCTCGGGCGACGCAAAAAGCGGGCCGGAGCCCGCATGGTCGGCGCGCACTATACGAACGAACGTCGCGTTGTCAATGTCGCAGGCTCTGCTTGCAGAAGATTCCGCCGAAGGGGACGTCAATTGACGCTTGAGCCGGGCCGGTCTCGCGTGTATGGTCCGCGCCGCTTCGATCAGGCGGCCGTTTTGCAGCGGCCAGGCATCCTTCTGCGATGCCGACCCAATCAGCCCGACAGGGCGGGTCCCGGTTCCGGGATCATCCGCGGAGAGGTGCCGGAGTGGTCGAACGGGGCGGTCTCGAAAACCGTTGTGCGGGCAACCGTACCCAGGGTTCGAATCCCTGTCTCTCCGCCATTTTTGATCGGTCCATTCCGGACACATGATTTACATTTCATTCCGGAGACATTGTTAACACTTTCTCCGGGGCGAAGGGGTTTTGAGCGGGTTCGACCCGCCCCTGCTCAGCATCAAAAAATCCGAGATCGTAGTCGAGGAATGAGACGAGCCAGATCTTGTCGTCGACCTCGCGGATGCCGATGACCTGGCCGGCGAACACGGTGCTCAGGTTAATTTTACGCTTGCCGATACAGATCCTGCCGCACCGTGTGACACGAACGCTGCGGTCGTGGAAGGGATAGTCTGGTTCGGGTGGCGGCCGATAGACCCGTGCTGAAGGTGTATAGACTTCTCCCGGATAGGCTCCGTTGAGGGCTTGGTGTGGCCGCTCGTTGTTGTAAACGTCAACGAAGCGATCGAAGCGTTCCTGTTGCTGCAGGAAGTTGAAGGACGCCGGCTTTGTCGCCTCTTTTTTCAGCGTGAGGTGCATGCGTTCGTGCCGACCGTTTTGCTGAGGATGACCGGGCCTGATGCGTTCGATGGCAATGCCGAGTCGCAGCCACCAGATCGACAGCTTTGAGAGCCCGAACAGGGCATTGGGACTGGCAAAGGGCACACCATTGTCGGTCCGGATCGCTCGGGGCAGGCCGAAGTCCTTGAAGACGCGCTCAAATACAGTGAAGGCAAAGTCCGATCGCGTGGATGACATGCCTTCACAGGCGAGCAGGTAGCGGGACCGGTAGTCCGTGATGGTCAGCGGATAGCAATACTGTCTGTTGCCGAGCTTGAACTCGCCTTTGTAGTCGGCACACCACAATCCATTCGGTTCGCGCGCCTCATTCAAGGAGGTGCCTTCAGGTTTATGCCGGCGCCGCTTGCGGCGTTTGACCAATCCGTTTCTGTCAAGCACGGCGTGAACCGTGCTGATCGCGGGAGGTTTGATCATGGGATATTGCCTGATCAGCTTATCGCGGATTTTGGGTGCGCCCCATGACGGGTGGTTGTGCTTGAAGCCAAGAATGCAGCGTTCGACTTGGAACGGTAATCTGTTGGCCTGGCGGTAGGGGCGCCGGCTGCGATCACACAGCGCATCCAGGCCGCATTCCTTGTAGCGATTGAAGATCTTGTAGCCTGTGACGCGGGAGATGCCGAACTCGCGACATAGCGGAGCCATCTTCTCGCCCTCGAGAAGTCGAGCCACAAAACGCAGGCGTTCATCCATGGGTCTACACTCTTTCCAGGGCATTCGGGGGCTCCCCAAATGCCAAAAAGGTGTAAACCATGTGCCCGGAATTAAGCGTCAGCTAT
>JBCDEN010000441.1:0-4265 GCA_039179715.1 Pseudomonadota bacterium | reverse complement strand
CCTGCTTGCGCTCAACGCCACCATTGAGGCAGCGCGTGCCGGTGAAGCCGGCAAGGGCTTTGCCGTGGTAGCCGCCGAAGTCAAGGAACTGGCGAGCCAGACCGGCAAGGCAACGGAGGAAATTTCCTCCAAGATCTCGGCAATCCAGTCGGAAACCCGGGAAGCCGTGGATGGCATTCAGAACATATCCACGACGATCCAGGAGCTAAACACGGTCGCAAATTCGATCGCGACGGCCGTCGAACAGCAGACCGACGCGACGGCGGAGATATCCCAGAGCGTCGATCAGGCGTCCCAGGGCACGGCCGAGGTCAGCCAGAGCATCGTCCAGGTCTCCGAGGCGGCTGCCGAGACGGACAGGGCCGCCGGAACGGTGGTGACGGCGGCGGAGACGTTGTCAAGGCAATCTGAAGAGATGCATATCGTCATCGAGAAGTTCCTCTCAACGGTGAAAGCGGCTTAGCTTCGGTCTCGACGACCGCGACGGATCCGGGAATGGCAGGCCTATTCGCGGATCCGCAAGAGCTTGCATGTTGAGAGAAACTGAAGCGGGTGGCAGCGGTATGGATCAGCTCGCCGCGAGGTTTGCAGCCGTGCCGGGTTCCATGAACTTGAAGGCGTTTCTGCCGCTGTTTTTCACGTCATAAAGCGCGATATCAGCATTCTTGATGATCGTGCTGACGTCGTCGCAGCCGGCATAGACCGGCGACAGCCCGACGCTGACACCGATCCGGATCGACAGATCGTTGATGTTGAACGGCACCTGAAGCTTATGCACGATGCGGCTAGCGATCACTTCCGCGACTTTCCGGTCCGAGCGGTTGAGAATGATGCCGAATTCGTCACCGCCGAGACGGGCGACCAGATCGGTGGACCGGACACAGGATTTCAGCCTCTCCCCGACCTGTTTCAGCAGCAAGTCTCCCGCGTCGTGACCATAGGTGTCGTTGACCGGCTTGAACTTGTCGAGGTCGAGAAGCATGAGGATGCTCTGCGTATCGTCATCCAGCGCCCTCAGGGTTTCATCCAGCGTTGCGTTGAACAGTGTCCTGTTGGCAAGTCCGGTCAGCGTATCGTGATGCGCGGCATACTCGATCTTCTGGACGGCAAGTTCGCTTACGGTGACGTCTTCGTGCGTGCCGATCCATCCGCCGCCGGGAAGCGGTGCATGCACCGCGCTGATGAATTTGCCGCTGGGATGTTTGAATTTCGACCGCACAACTTCGCCGGAAGAAAGACGGATCAGCAGGTCCCTGACATGTTCGAGCACGTCGCCGTCGAATTCGCCCCGGATTTTTTCCGTCTCGATCAGTTCCACGAGGGTCACGCCTTCACGGACATCGCCCTCCGGCTTGCCGAAGATTTCGAGATATTGCTTGTTCCAAAGCCTGAGGCGCCCGTTTGCGTCAAAGACGCTTACGCCCTGGCGCATATTGGCAAGGATGGCCTCAAGCTCCTGCGAGCGTTGCCGCGCTCCGCGTTCGTTTTCAGCCAGCTGCTCTTCCAGCTTCTTCCGGTCCGTCACGTCGAAGAAGTTGTAGATAAAGCCCCCTGAAGGAAGCGGCGTTCCGCGGATCTCCAGAAATGTCCCGTCGGCCGCACCGCGAACGTAGCTGTGCGGCTTGCTGCGATCGTAGGACTGGAAGATATCAAGTGCGAGTTGCTCAGGGTCGCCCTCTCCGTAATCGCCGCGTTCCGCGTTGTGTTTCAGGTAGTCGAGCAGGTGCAGTTTCTGGTCGACAAAGTCCTGCCGATAGCCGAGCAGCCGGGCAAACTCGGTATTCGCAGAAGCGAGCTGGAAGTGTTCGTCGTAGTGGGCGAAGCCGCCGGGAAAGTTGTCGAAGATGGCCTGCAGCGTGTCGGCCTGCTCCTTGGTTTCCGTGATGTCCGCAAGCGAAACGACGATTCCGTCGAGGCCATGCTCGCCCTGGCTGTCAATCGGCCGCGCATTCACGCGAAGCCATGTCGCGCGTCCGGTGGACGACGTCTTCAAACTCGCGACAAGGTCTGTCACAGCATCGGGGTCCTTGATGGCAAGCGCGAGCGGGTCATCGTCGCTGAAGGCGCCAAGCTCGGTGCATTTGAGCGCGTGATCGAGGTCTGTGATCTGCAGGCCGACAAGGCGTCTGCCCTGATATCCCAGCAGCTTCTCCGCCATCGGGTTGGCTGTCTCTATGGTCCCGTCATGCGACAGCAATAAAATGCCTTCGCTTACCGCATCGAGCGTTGTCCGCTGAACCGCTTCCGCCTGGCGAATGATGAGCTCGCGCTGCTTGCGCTCGGAGATGTCCATCAGACTGAACACGATGCCGCCATTCTGCAGCGGCATGGACCTCACATCCAGAACGGTGCCGTCCGCGGTCACTCTTTCCATTTGTTCGGGCTTGCCGCTCATGAACGGATTGAATCTGCCTTCGACGATCCTTTCATGGTTGTCGTCGCCCTGATGCTCCTGCCGGACGGCATGCATCATCGTTTCTTTCAGGTGCGGGCGTTGCGCAAGAAAGTCATCGGGCAGTTTGAATACGTTCTGAAACGTGTCGTTGTAGTAGGCAAGACGCAGCGTCTCGTCAAAGTGCACCATGCCGCCTGGAAAATTGTTGAAGACCGCCTTGAGCGTGTCGCCCTGGCGTTTCGCTTCCGTGATATCCGTCAGCGAAAGCACGACACCGTCAAGACCGAATTCGTTGGCATCATCGATGGGCGCGGCATTGATGCTGAGCCATATTCCGGCAGGATCGCTCCGCCGCTTGACCTGAACAACCATGCCATCGATTTTCGAGGCGGTGTCGAGAACGTCCCGAACGAGAACTTCCGGAGCGATGGACTGGGTTTCTTCTCCGATGAACTGCAGGCCAAGGTCCTGAAAGCGGACGCCTTTGATCTGCTCAACCTCGAAGCCGAGAAGCCCGGCCCCGGCCGCGTTGATGGTCTGTATCCGCCCGGACCTGCTGACCACGACAACGCCCTCGGACAGGGTCTGCAGCGTGGCCCGCTTCAAGGCTTCGGAATAAAGCACCGTCTGCTCGGTTTCCTTGCGCGCCGTGATGTCCTGTAACGCGCCAACCAGCCGGATCACTTCACCGTCTCTCAGG
Organism: Pseudomonadota bacterium; assembly: GCA_039179715.1. Lineage (GTDB taxonomy): Bacteria > Pseudomonadota > Alphaproteobacteria > Rhizobiales > Stappiaceae > Roseibium. Next base: position 1,170 of record JBCDEN010000441.1, on the reverse strand, counting down.
ATCGGCCGGCCGACGGCGCGCACCCAGATATCACGGCCTTTGGCCGTGACAAAGGGGACCTCCACGTCCCAGGAGACACCATTTTCGATTGCGTCCTGCACCGAAGCGGACACTTTCGAACGGCTGTCGGGCGGATAGAAGGACAGCGCGAAATCGACCGTTGGCTTGAAGTCGGCCGGAACTTCGTGAATTTCCTTGGTCTTTTCAGTCCAGGTCAGGGTGTTGGTCGCGAGGCAGAGCTCCCATCCGCCAACGCCCGAGACCGCCGTCACCTCTTCCAGAAGGTCGCTCTCAACGACCGCGCGTGCGTGCTCGCGGGAGGCTTCCCTGAGAGCGGCTTCCTTTTCGCAGCGCAGCTGATGAGCCGATAGCAGTCCCTCGACCACCTTGCCAAGCCTGCGCAGTTGTTCCAGTTGCGGCGCACTCGGATTTTGCGGCTCATGATCGATGACGCAGAGCGTACCCAACCGGTTTGTGCCGTCGATCGAGAGCGGATAACCGGCATAAAAGCGGATATGCGGTGCGCCCGTAACCAGCGGGTTGTCCCTGAACCGTGCATCTTCAAGTGCGTCGGGGATAACAAACAGATCGTCCGACTGGATCGCATGCTGGCAGAATGAAATGTCGCGGGCCGTGCCGTCCACATCAAGGCCGCGGCGGGCCTTGAACCATTGTTCGTCTTCCCCGACGAGGGAGACAAGAGCGATCGGGCAATTGAATATCACGGCGAGAGCGTCCACGACCGCGTCGAATTCCGGCAGCCGCTCGGAACCCATGATCTGCAGCTCTTCCAGCGCTTTCAAACGCTCTGTGTCCGCTTTTTCCTTTGCCGTGGTCATGTTGTGTTTCACTGGTGCGCCAAACCCGGGCCCGCCGCCTGGATGAGGGCGGAGTGTGGGACAACATATGCAACAAAAGATTAAGTTCGACCTCGCGGCGGGATAAAATTAACGTTAGGCAAACTGATTGGGCGAGTTGCACCTAGTCACCTGAATCTGAAGTTCGCTTCGGAGACTGCTGGAGCAACGATGCGAGGTACAGCCATTTTGCCGTCCTTCGGATTTGGCCGTTTTGGCCATCTGCCACGTCGCGAAAGGCTTGAAAATGAGCCACATTTCCTGCGCTTTCGCTTCTCGCAGTTGGTCAAAACGATCCAAACCAAATTGACTT
>JBCDEN010000410.1:0-4504 GCA_039179715.1 Pseudomonadota bacterium | reverse complement strand
TTGACACTGAACGATCCGTTGCGGTTGCGAGCGCTCGATGAGCGGCGCTTTGCCGTCAAGGGCACACCGACGGACTGCGTGATCATGGGGGTGCACAACGTCCTGAAAGGCAAACCCGATCTTGTTCTGTCGGGGATCAATCGCGGACAGAATATCGCAGAGGACGTCACCTATTCAGGAACCGTCGCCGGGGCAATGGAGGGGGCCATCCTCGGCATTCGTTCGATCGCAGTGTCGCAGGCCTATAACTGGGATGTCAGGGCAGAACCGAACTATGCCGTCGCACAAACCCATGCTCCGGAATTGTTCGCGAAACTCATCGATTTCGAATTGCCGCCCTTCAGCCTGCTCAACGTCAATTTCCCCGCCTGCGCTCCCGAAGACGTCAAGGGCGCCAGGGTCACGGTTCAGGGACATCACGAGCAAAGCGGACTGACAATTGACGAGCGCCAGGACGGCCGGGGCTATCCCTACTACTGGCTTCGTTTCCGTGAAAGGGGCAAATCCGTATTTGATAATTCGGACCTGCAGGCAATTGCCGATGGATATGTGTCCGTTTCCCCGCTACGCATAGATCTGACGGCGCACGATCTCCTGGGTCAACTGAAGGATGCGCTGACATAAACCCGCGAAGGGGAGGTGTGCATGGCCGGTCACCCGCCCGGAGACGAGGGGGCAAGGCAATCGTCAGCGCTGCCGGACGAAGCGGAAGCACGTGCGGCGCTTGTCTTGGCGTTGAGACAGCGCGGTGTCGGTGCCAGACATGTTCTGACTGCGATTGAACGTGTGCCCAGGCGCCTTTTTCTCCCGGCCCGGCACCACGGCCTTGCCTATGACGACATCGCCTTGCCGATCGAATGCGGACAGACACTGTCTGCTCCCTCCATGGTGGCCTATACGGTTCAGGCCCTGGATATCGCACCGGATCATTCAGTCCTCGAGATAGGAACCGGTTCCGGCTACCAGTCGGCTGTCATGGCGCATCTGGCCAAACGCGTTGAAACCGTGGATCGGTTCTCGACTTTGACCGATCTGGCCAATCGCCGGTTCGCCGCCTTGAAACTCGACAATGTCACGGCGCTGCAGGCCGACGGTTTCGATGGCCTGAAACAGAAAGGCCCGTTTGACCGCATCGTTGTGACCGCCGCAATCACAGCAGTCCCCGACAAATGGGTGCAGCAGCTCAATCCGGGCGGCCTTTTGCTGGCACCGATCGGACAGGCAAAGCAGCCGCAGTCGCTGATCCGTTTCACGAAGTCGGAGAGCGTGATGACGGCAGACACGCTGATGCAGGTAAGAACGGTGATGCTGCAACCTGGAATCGCAATGAAACTTTGATTCCGTTTTGCGGTTCACGACGCCTTGGTCTTGCGAATCCGTCGAGATGAGTCGTCTCTCGATTTACTATGTCGAGCGGGCCGGAACAGGTAAATCAAACGAAAAATCGACGGAAACAGGCCGTTTTCATGGTATTCGCCGTGTATCTTTAGTCTTTATAAACCTTACTGACGTCTACTCTTAACCATAACAGCCATTGTTAGCGGTATGAGTATAGGCGATGAAAAAGCGGATGCGTTCCCTCCGCGGGGATCTACTGAGTAAGGCAGCGACAGTATCACTCGTCGCAGTATTTCTCTCCGGGTGTTCGAGCGCCGTAGAGCGGTTTGGAGAGCCTCCTTATTACACGGGCAACACGCAGAATCAGCGTGAGATCCTGAACGGAGCTCCAACTCCATCCCAGCCGACATATCAGGATATAGCCAGCGGTCCAGGCGGCACGGCAGCCGGGCTGCCACCGTCAGGCTCCGCGCCGGTCACGACTGGTTCGGTCTCCAGCCAGCGGTCGGATATTCAGTCCGCCCCGTTGCCGGCACCCGCGACGGCGTCTGCGCCCGTCAGTCAAACGGCAGCACCGGTGTCGACGCTCCCGGCACCTGAAACCTTCAGTGCGGCAAACGGCAAGGACTGGAAGGGCTGGACCGGAACCGGCGGGACTCGCGTTACCGTTCGGCAAGGCGACAGTCTCAATTCGATTTCCCGACGCTACGGCGTTCCGGTGCAGGCCGTTGCCTCCGTCAACGGCATCGACAACGCAAGTCAGGTCCAGCCCGGGCAAAAAATCATCATACCGACCTACGTCTATTCCGACCGCAACGGGCATTCCAGCGCGACGGAAGGCGAGAATGGCAAAGTCAAGTTGCCGACGGTAGCCCGCAATGAAACAGTCGTCACCGGATCTGTGCCGTCGAGTTCAGGCAATGCACCGCGTCCGGGACGCAAGCCTGTCGGTCAGCCGACATTTACGCAGATCAGCGTAAGCGAGGCTGTTGTTGAGGAGGTCGATGTCGTTCAGGTCACGGCATTGCCGAAGCGCAAGCCTGCCGTGTCGAACGCGCGCCTGACAACAGCGTCCATTTCGTCATCCACTCCGGCCAGTGCGAAGGTTGCTGCGGCACCTGCAGCCGCCGCTCCGTCCGCACCCGTTCAGAAGGTTGCCTTGCCGCAACCCGCACTGACGCAGGAGCCTCGCCCGACAGAGCCGATCAAGACGCCGAAGGTTGATAACACCTCCAAGGATGCTGCTACGTCAGACGCGAAGTTCCGCTGGCCCGTTCGCGGGCGGATCATTTCCGACTTCGGCACTAAACCGGGTGGCGGCAAGAACGAGGGCGTGAACCTGGCCGTGCCGGAGGGCACCCCGGTAAAGGCCGCCGACGACGGCACGGTCATCTATTCCGGCAACGAGCTGAAGGGTTACGGCAATCTTGTTCTGGTTCGTCACAGCGAGGGCTGGGTATCGGCTTATGCCCATAACAGCGAGCTGAAGGTCAAGCGCGGCGACACCATCCGCCGCGGCGATGTGATCGGTCTTGCCGGTGCGACAGGATCAGTGAACCAGCCGCAGGTGCATTTTGAACTGCGCAAGGGCAACAAGCCTGTCGATCCGCTGAACCATCTGCCGAAGCGGTGACAAATAGATGTAGACGAAACGAGAGCCCGGCCAACGCCGGGCTTTTTCATGCCAGCGCCTTGCCCAGCTTTCCGGCAAGATCCTGGATGAACTGGTACGCCACGCGCCCGGACCGGCTGCCCCGCGTGGTGGCCCATTCCAGGGCATCGGGCCGCCAGTCTTCTTCGGGGATATCGAGATTGTAAAATGTGATATAGCCCCGGACCATTTCGAGATAGTCGTCCTGGCTGCACTTGTGAAAGCCGAGCCATAGACCGAAGCGATCGGACAGGGAGACCTTCTCCTCCACGGCCTCGGCAGGATTGATCGCCGTCGAGCGCTCGTTTTCGATCATGTCGCGCGGCAACAGGTGACGCCGGTTTGACGTCGCATAGAAGATCACGTTGTCCGGACGCCCTTCGATGCCTCCTTCCAGCACCGCCTTGAGCGACTTGTAGGAGGTGTCGTCATTGTCGAAACTCAGATCGTCGCAGAAAATGATGAAGCGGAACGGCACCGCCCGGATCAGGGACATGAGCCCGGGAAGCGATTCGATGTCCTCCCGGTGGATTTCGATCAGTTTCAGGTCGGAACTTTGTCTTTCCTGATTGATGGCCGCGTGCGCCGCCTTGACCAGCGACGACTTTCCCATGCCGCGCGCGCCCCACAACAGCGCGTTGTTGGCGGGCAATCCTCCCGCAAACCGTCTCGTGTTGTCCATCAACAGGTCGCGCACGCGTGACACAGCGCATAAAAGGGAGAGGTCTACCCGGTTGACCTTGATCACGGGCTGAAGATTTCCAGGTTCCGGAACCCAGACAAAGGCATCCGCGTGCGTCCAGTCCGGTGTCTCTGCCCGATGAGGCACAGCTCTCCCAATCAGCTCAATCAGGGAATCGAGTTTGGCATTCAAAGATGCAAGGTCGTTTTGCGAGCTCATTTTTCTTGCAACCCCATTCAAAAAGGCCCATGTGAGGCCCTGAAGCAATTGGCGGGAGGAGTAGCATGGGGCAGGGAAGCCGAAAACATCTGTTATTCCCATACCGGTACGCTGGAATCCGCTTGCAAAGCTTGAAATGAGGCGCGCCGCCGTTATAGTCCGCGCCACCAGAATTCAGTGCGTTTGATCGTTCGGCCCAGAGGCAGGATGTGCAACAAACGCCACCTAGGAGAGTTGAATGTTCATCACCCCAGCTTATGCGCAATCGGCCGGAGCTGCAGGTCCGGGTTTCCTGATCCAGATCCTGCCCTTCGTGGCCATTTTTGCGATCATGTATTTCCTGATCATCCGGCCCCAGCGTCAGCGCATGAAGAAGCATCAGGAAATGGTATCCAATCTGCGCCGCGGTGACACCATTGTGACCACGGGCGGGCTTATCGGCAAAGTCTCCAAAGTGGTAGATGACACTGAGCTGCAGGTGGAGCTGTCCGAGGGCGTCAAGGTACGCGTGGTTCGCTCCATGGTGCAGGAAGTGCGCTCCAAATCAGAGCCCGCCAAAGAGAACGCTTGAGAGAACGGCCCGCTCCGATCTATTTGCCGGCCGGACATGGGTC
>JBCDEN010000769.1:0-2170 GCA_039179715.1 Pseudomonadota bacterium | reverse complement strand
TGGGGTTTGACTGGGTGTTTCCTCCGGACGGTGCGCCCATCCGTGTGACGGCGGAAAGTGCGCTACGGGACATGGTTCTGCAGCTCCCGGACAAGATCCTGACCACGTCCTCGTTCCTGTTCACGCTTGCGACCATTCAGCGCTCGAATGCCATTGGCCCCGTCGCCCGGTCGGTTGCGGACAGTTTCGCGCTTTTGCCGGACGGCTCGCCGGGTTCGCTGGCCATTTTGCAGACCGACCTGCCGCTTTCGGTGGAAACCTATTCCTTCCTGACCCGCAAGGGACAGGTGCAAACCGCGGCTGCGCGCATCGTGTCGCGGGAATTGCTTCGCCATGTCACCGACGATCGGCGCATCTGAAGAAATCCACTCCGTAGCGCCGGATGACCACACCAGTTTACCGGACGCCGGCCTTCTGCCGGTGGCGTCCCTGGAGTGGCAGCCGGACAACGAGCTCCAACGTGCTGTCTTGCTTTTGTGCGTGAACCGATCCGCCGCTGTTAAGGCACAGCTGCTTCACGATCGACAAGCCAAGACCGCTGGAGTGCGCGTTGCGCCCGCGGGTGCGGCTGTGGGAGACGCGAAAAAAACGATCGAAGAGCAAGGGTACATCCTCTTCCGGCAAGTCCTGTGCGCGGTTGCTGAAGATCATTTCAATGCCCCGCGACCCACGCCTTGAAAGGACAATTCGGCATTCGGCGTCTGTGTCCGCGTATGTGAGCATGTTGGACATCAGGTTATCGATGATGTGCCGCAAGGACTTTCTGGAGAGAGCGATCCATCTGCCGGCAAGCGCGTCATCACAGTTCACGGTCAGCCGAAGTCCCTGCGCCTGAAACCGGGTCTCCCACCGGCGCTGCACATCTTCGCGAATGAAAGCCACGGCCACGCCTTTGCACGATGGGTCCTCATCCTCGGGAGAGAGTTGCAAGGCCTCGATGGAATGGGTCAGCGCCGTCAGGTGATTGAGCTCGTCCGACATGAGCGAAAAGAACTTCGCGTCGGCTTGAAACACACCGTCTTCAAGGCCTTCCGTGTAACCGCGCAGGCTGGTGATGGGTGTCCGCAACTCGTGTCCGAGATCAGCCAGGTAGCGCGCCCGGCGTTCCTCTTCCTGCTGCAGCGCCGCGGCAAGGGCGTTGACCGTGTCAGCCAGCCTGCCGACCTCTCCCGATTGGGTCTTCGCGCGCACGCTGTAATCGCCCTGACGCAACCAGTCGGTGGTCCGTGCGAGCACGCCCAAGGGACGCACGATCAGAAGCGTTACCCCGATCGACGCCGCGACAGCGAATACCAGCCCAACCGAGATGCTTGTCCAGAGCTGACGCTCGACCTCGTCCACGAACATGGCATGCACCTGGCCCGGTTCGATGTTGAATGTCGACATCAGCCGGTCGGAGTAAGTGGTGCTTTGACCCATGAAGAGCCAGTACCAGGCAACGCCCAGCATGAGGACAATCGCTGTGTTGGCCGCGATCATCTGGAGCGTCAGCCAGGGCAACCGGTTCAGGCGCTGTTTCACGGTATCATCCGCTCCAGGCCCCGCGGCGCCGAGAACCGGTATCCGAAGCCACGCACTGTCTCGATCATTGCGCCGGTTTCATCACCAAGTTTGGTGCGCAGGTTATGGACATGCACATCGATCGCCTTTGGCCCGACGGCAGCGTCGTTGCCATAAAGCAGCGCGATCAGCTGGCCTCGCGACAGAACCCTGCTGGGTTGCTCCAGAAGCCGCCGCAGAATCTTGTGTTCATAGGGCGTCAGTGCGATCGCCTGGCCGAAAAGGCTGCAGGTTGGCTGATCGCAATCCAACTTCAGGGGGCCGGCTTCAACCACGTCGCCGCCGCATGCATTCAGCGCCTGGTTTCGGCGTAGAATTGCCCGAATGCGCACAACAAGTTCCCGTGGCGAAAAAGGCTTGATGACATAATCATCCGCCCCTGCGGCGAAGCCTTGCAGGACGTTGGCTTCTGATCCAAGTGCCGTCAGGAACAGGACAGGGGTGGAAGAGCCCTGCGCGCGCATTGCCTCGGCAATCTGCGTCCCGGACCGGTGCGGCAGCATGATATCGAAGATACAGAGGTCGAACGTATCCGTCAGCGCCGCCTTGGAGCCCGCCAGACCGTCCCGGCGCTCCACGACGTCATGACCGGCACTTTCAAGATAGGCGC
>JBCDEN010000741.1:0-2282 GCA_039179715.1 Pseudomonadota bacterium | reverse complement strand
CCGGCAACCGGATCTTCTTTGTCCAGCTTGCCGGGGATCGACTGGATGCTGTCGGGAGAAAGCTTACGCCCGAGCGTATGGAAACTGTCCACGATCAGTCCGATGGACGGATGATCCGCGCGGCGCACGACCTCCCAGGCGTCGCGGTGATCGTTGACATAGCGGCCCCAGGCAAGCGCTTCATAGCCGACGCGAACACCGTGTGCCTGGGCAATACCGCCGAGTTCGGCCAGATCGGACGCGGCCCGATCGATGCCGCCAAGCGCCTTTGGATGAACGCTTGAACAGACCAGGACCAGATCGGTTCCAAGCTTGTTCATGACGTCGAACTTGCGTTTCGCGCGGTCGAAAGCGCGTGCCCGCTGGGGATCCGGAAGCCCTTCAAAGTCGCGGAGGGGTTGAAACAGCAGAATTTCTAGCCCATGGTCGCGGACCATTTTTCCGACATCTGTAGCACCACCGTCATGTGCGATGAAATCCTGTTCGAAGATCTCGATACCGTCAAATCCGGCTGCCGAAATTGCGGCCAGTTTTTGTGGCAGATCACCGGCAATGGATACCGTCGCTATCGACGTTTTCACCGGGTTGCCCTCCTCCAAAGCACGCGCCTGGCTAACGGATGAAAAGAATGTACCAAAAGGTTAATTTGTCAATGATCAATTCCACGAAAGGCGATTCGGGCGGGTGAAAAGAAACGAGGGAGAACGCAAGACGAGCTGGAAACAGGATCCGGAGGGCGTAAAGGCCGACATTCTGGCCGTGGCCACGTCCGTTTTTGCCGAGTCCGGGTTTTCAGGCGCTCGGATCGACGAGATCATCCGGCGCACGAAAACGTCGAAACGGATGATCTACTACTATTTCGGCGACAAGAGCGGCCTTTATGCCAGGGTTCTGGAAGCGGCCTATGCACGGCTTCGAAAAGGCGAGGGGCAGCTCGACTTGCAGGCCCTGCCTCCCCTGGAAGCGCTGGCGAAACTGGCGGCCTTCACCTTCGACTTTCACCGGAATAACCCGGAATATATCCGCCTGATCACGATCGAGAATATCCATCACGGCAAACACCTGAAGCAGTCAGAGACAATCCCGAAATTGAACAGCCAGATCATCACGGGGCTGGAAGATCTGTGCCGCCGCGGTGTCGAGGATGGCACTTTCAGGGACGATGTCGATCCGCTGGAACTCCACTGGACCATTTCCGCATTCTGCGTCTTCAATATTTCAAACCGGGCGACATTCTCGCACCTTTATGGCGATGACCTTTTTACGGATGCCGGTCAGGAAAGACTGCGCGCGCGCCTGGTCACCATGGCGCTCGACATGGTGCGCGTGCGATAATCGGGCGACCAACATCTATCGCCGCTCGGCAGCGGGCTGGAAAATCGTCCACCACCACACGGACAAGTCCGACGGAGCCATGGCCGCTTTCAGTCACCTAGGCCAAAACCACGGCGCGCCGGTTGGTCTGTTACAGGCGGGACAAACAGCCGACCGCCTCTTCAAAGCGGCAGCGCCGGGCTTTCCTGAAGCCCCAGATGCAATTCGTCACCGTCATAGGGATGTGCGCGGGCAACGTCCTCGTTGAGATCGGACCCGAGCCCGGGCTCGTTCGAGGGAATGACATAACCGTCTTCCCAGCGGATCGGTGATTTCAGGAGATCGGCGTAGAACCCGTCGAACGTGCGGATCGATTCCAGAACCAGGAAATTCGGGCTGCACGTGGCAAGCTGCATGTTGGCGAGCGCGACCAGCGGACCGCAATAAAGATGGGGAGCGACCTGCGCGGAATGACACTCGGCCATCGCGGCGATTTTCTTGGCCTCAAGCAGGCCGCCGACGCGGCCGAGATTCATCTGCAGGATGCTGGCGGCCTTCGTTTCCAGAACGCGCGAGAATTCGTATTTGGTGCAAAGGCGTTCTCCGGTCGCAACCGGGATGGACGTGTAGCGCGCAACCTCGGCCATGTCCTCCGGCTTTTCCGGCGGGATCGGTTCTTCGAACCAGAGCGGATCATAGGCTTCCAGCCGCCGCGCCATGCGCTTGGCACCTGACACGGTGAACTGTCCATGGGTCCCGAAAAGAAGGTCCGCCCTGTCGCCGACGGCCTCCCGGATCTTGCGGCAGAACGCTTCGGAACGATCCAGGTCCTGAAGGCTCGGCTGGTGCCCGTCATAGATCGTATAGGGCCCGGCGGGGTCGAACTTGACCGCGGTAAAGCCCGACACCGTTTCGCTTGAATTTCACTTTTTCACCTCGGTTGGGTGAACGGGTGAATGTGACGGAAT
>JBCDEN010000742.1:0-2282 GCA_039179715.1 Pseudomonadota bacterium | reverse complement strand
TTGCCGCTCTGGGACAAGCTTGCCTCGCTGCGCCAGTTCAACGTGGAAATCACGTTCGACATCAATTCGGCGCGCATCCGCCCCGAATCCTATGAAACCATCGGCCTGATCGCCGATGCACTGCACACACCCTACCTGCAGGGTCAAACCTTCTTCGTCGTCGGTCACACAAGTGCCGACGGACCGCGTGAGTTCAATCTCGAACTGTCCATCAAGCGGGCCAAGTCGGTGCGCGATGCGCTTGTGACGACCTTCCGGGTTCCGGGTGAATATCTTCAGGCTGTCGGGCTTGGCGAAGAGCAGCTGCGTGATCCGTCCAAGCCGGATGCGGCCATCAACCGGCGCGTTCAGCTGATCAATGTCGGCTATCGCTGAGGTCTGAAAATCTGACATTTGCCGTTCCCGCCCCGGCGGGAACGGTTTTTTGATTGTTCCCGAATCCGGAACAGCCCTTCTCCAAAAACTGACCTTCTGCCCGGCCGCAAGCCGCTTATCTTTTGCGCAGACGCATTGTCAGTTGTCCAATGGAGACCCTTCATGTCCGATACGCAACGCACCATCCCACCGGTCTTCTTCGCACATGGCGCGCCGACGCTGGCGGTTGAAGACACGGCGGCGAACCGGTTCTTGAAGTCCTTTGCGGACAATGGCGTCGAGCCGAGAGCAATCCTGATCCTGTCGGCACACTGGGAAACCGACGGACTGAAACTGTCCGCACCCGGCCCGCTGCGCACCTACCACGATTTCCGCGGGTTCCCGAAGGAGCTTTACGAGATTTCCTATCCTGCCTTTGCTGAGGAAGATCATGTCGACGAGACAGCAAGGCTCCTTGAGGAGGCTGGCTACGACGTCGAACTGGATAGCGAATGGGGGCTGGATCACGGCGCCTGGGTGCCGCTGTCGCTCGCCTTCCCGGCGGCACGCATTCCCGTGACGGCGCTCTCGCTGCCGAATGGCAGCACGCCGGAGAGCATTTACCGGCTCGGCAAGGCGGTGGCGCCGCTTCGGCAAAGGGGCGTGCTGATTGCCGGTTCCGGCAGCACGACACACAATCTGCGCGATATCAGGCCGCAGGGCTCGAGCACGCCGGACTGGGCCGAAAAGTTCGATCATTGGCTCGACGAAGGCCTGAAGGTCGGCGCGATCGATTATTTCAAGGATCTGGAATCCGCTCCGGATTTCCGGCGCAACCATCCGACGGAAGAGCATCTCCTGCCCCTGTTCTTTCCCTTCGGCGCTGCCGGTGAAGAGGCCAATGCGGAGCGTCTGCACCGGAGTTATGAATATGGCTCCATCAGCATGAGCTACTTCCGCTTCGCCGCGTAAGGGGGTGCTGATCGCAATCCGTTGTCTCTGTCCCCAACCTATCTCTGCACAAACTCAGCCTCATCCTGAGGAAGGCCGCAGGCCTGTCTCGAAGGATGCGCGGCATGCTCACGAGTGCGCGGCCCACCCTTCGAGGCTCCGCTGCGCTCCGCACCTCAGGATGAGGTGGTGTTGGATGAAAACCGTCCGGCATGACTGCGGGTGAAGAGTGCGCATTGGCGCTGCTTTACAGGGCCGTATCGCCGCGCAGCTCTTGCGCGGCCCGTTCGATGATCTGGCGGGCGACGTCGGCCTTGTTCATTTCCGGCCAGTCCTCGACACCGGACCGGCTGACGAGGCGGACGGTGTTCGCGTCGCCGCCCATGATGCCCGTCTGCGGACTGACATCGTTGGCGATGATCCAGTCGGCCTTCTTGCGTTCCAGTTTGGCCCGTGCGTTGTCGATCAGGTTCTGAGTTTCGGCCGCAAAGCCGATCAGTAGCTGCGGCCGCAGGCTCCGGTGGTGACCGATTGTTGCCAGGATGTCCGGGTTCTCGACCAGCGCAAGCGCAGGCGGCTGGCCGCTGCCGTCCTTCTTGATCTTCTGGGAGCCTTCTGCCGCAACCCGCCAGTCGGCCACGGCCGCTGCCATGATGGCAATGTCCGCGGGAAGACTGGCTTCAACAGCCTTGAGCATTTCCGCGGCCGTTTCGACATGCACCGTCGTGACATTGGCCGGGTCGGGCAGATCGACCGGCCCGGATACCAGGGTGACACGCGCGCCGGCGTCGAAAGCGGCGCGCGCAAGAGCGTGACCCTGTTTGCCCGAGGAGCGGTTGGCGATGTAACGCACCGGATCGATCGGCTCATGCGTCGGACCGGAGGTTATCAGGACATGTTTTCCGGAAAGCGGAAGACCCGCGTGGCGTATGTCCTGATCTCTGAGGAGCGCCTCGGCGGCGGCAACGATCTCAAGC
>JBCDEN010000248.1:0-6177 GCA_039179715.1 Pseudomonadota bacterium | reverse complement strand
GTTCAATTGCGCTGGCTGGAAACGATCGACCGGACGGCGGAACTGTCCTTGCCGCATCCGCCGGCGATAGTCGGTATATTTGCCGAACGCGTGCCGATCACGCGCGTCACCTGGGATCCGGGCGCGGGCACGGCGACCGCTTATTGTTGGGTGATCTAGCGGAGCAACCTGGACACGGACCCGCCGATCGGCGGTCTGGCACCGGAAACGCAGAAACAGCTGTTTCTGAAAGCACTGAAAGAGGGGATGTCCGCGGAGGCATTCGCCAGCGCACTTGAAGTGCAGTCGGCGCGGCGCGAGGCTTGAGCGTTCACTTCATCGACGCGTAGCCGTTGCCGATGATTTCACGAATAAGCTTGCGCTTCATCGCGCGCGCATAGTCCTGATAGTCGGCAGCGACCTCGATAAAGGCACCGGGGCCGCTGATCACATGCTCGCGGTAGTAATCGATTGTTGTCGTGTCCTGGTCCGCGATGACGAGGCCGTTGACGGTGACGCCCTCGAAATCGAAGGCCTTGTAGGCGCTGGAAGGCGGGAAGCCGTCATTGTTGATCCCGTCACCGGCCACGTCGATGACCTTGCGGGCGCAGTCGGCAGGCGCCCGGCCCATCTGGACGGCTGCATATCCGAGCGCATAGCCGATTGCGGTCGGAAATCCGATGAACCCCCTGTGGGACGCGCGCAACTCATCGGCGGCCTTTTCGGCGTCGCCGGCATTTTCAAGATAGCGCCAGCCGAACTGCAGAAAGTGCTGGCGCTGCCCGCTCCACTCAAAGCTCATGATCCAGATCCCGCCGACGGCTTCGATCGCCTGAACAACTTCGGGATCGCTGAGCGCATTCGCAAGCCCGTTCAGTTGCAGGTCGTGTTCCAGGTGATCGACGCTCGATGACGCGTCCATGGCAAGAACGAGCGACAGCGAACAGGCCATTGCGGACGAGGGCATGGCAGCCAGTGCCATAAAGAGCGCGCCTGCCTGCAAATATCCGACGGCACGGCGCATGCCTCTTGAAACAGGCGCATGCAGCACTGGCAATCGGATTGATCTGACCATCAGGAGAGATTAGCAGGTCGATTTGCCAGAGCAATCGCCTTCAGGCGTCCGGACCTGTCAAAAACGTTTCTAAACGCCGGGTTCAGCTTGCGTTCAGGAAAAATTGATTACACCTTGCGCATGAAAGCGAAACACAAACCCGGAACAGGCACCGTGATACGGATTTTTGCGATACTGCTGCTGACCATTGCGACGGTCCAGCCTGCTCATGCAGCGTGCCTGTCCCAGTCCCAGGCGCGGCAGGCGGTCGCCAACGGCAAGGCGGCACCGCTCGGATCTGTCGCGGGCAGGGCCGGCGGGGAGATCGTAAAGGCGCAGTTGTGTCAGCGGGGCGGCGGCTACGTCTATGTCCTGTCCGTCCTGAAAGGCGGCAAGGTGACAAAGGTCACAGTCAACGCCAGCCGGTAACTGATATAGCCGCCGAAAGTCACAAACCATTTTGCCGGTTGCCCAGGTAACGCCCTATCATCCAGGAAGTTGGCCAATATGCGCATACTCGTAGTCGAAGATGATACAGATCTGAACCGTCAGCTCGTGACCGCTCTGGAAGAGGCCGGCTATGTCGTTGACAGCGCGACTGACGGCGAGGACGGTCACTTTCTCGGTGACACGGAACCCTATGACGCGGTCGTGCTCGATCTGGGCCTGCCGACACTCGATGGTCTTTCGGTTCTGGAAAACTGGCGGCGCGACGGCCGCACCATGCCGGTGCTGATCCTGACGGCGCGGGACCGCTGGTCCGACAAGGTCGCAGGCATCGATGCAGGTGCCGACGATTATGTCGCCAAGCCCTTTCACATGGAAGAAGTGCTCGCCCGTGTGCGGGCGCTTGTGCGCAGAGCCGCGGGCCACGCCTCCAACGAACTGACCTGCGGACCTGTCAGGCTGGATCTGAGAGCGGGAAGGGTGACCGTCGACGGCAGCCCGATAAAGCTGACGTCACACGAATACCGCCTGCTTTCCTACCTTCTGCACCACCAGGGCAAGGTGATCTCCCGCACCGAACTCACCGAACACCTCTACGATCAGGACTTCGACCGCGATTCCAATACGGTCGAGGTTTTTGTCGGCAGGCTGCGCAAGAAAATCGGCTCGGACATGATCGAGACGATCCGGGGTCTCGGCTATCGGCTTGGAGCAGCCGGTGACGAATGAGGCCGGTGCAGGTCCGGCAGCGGAGGCAACCGCAAAACCGCAGCGGTCCCTCGCAACACGCCTTGTGTTCGTTGCAGCGCTGTGGTCCGCGATAACGCTTGCGCTCGCCGGGGTCTTTCTCGTCGGTCTTTACAGGAATGCCAGCGAACGTGCATTCGACGCCCAGCTTGAGATTCACATCAAGGCACTGATCGCCGAGATGCTGGACACCGGGCAGGACAACGGCGATGGCGGGCAGCCGCAGGTTCAAACGGTGAAGGAGCCGGTTTACCGGGGCGATCCACGGTTTTCGCTGCCGCTGTCGGGCTGGTACTGGACCGTGCGGCGCGCGGATAGTCCCAGCATTCTTTATGCATCTGAATCGCTGGTCGGGGATCCCCTGAACACGCCACCCATCGCCGATACGGACGGCAGCGTTGGATTTATCGCCGGTCCGACCGGCGATGAGGTGCGTGTCCTGCAGCAGCGCATTTCGATCGGAGACACCCCTTATGTGATCGCCGTCGGTGCGGCCACCGCCGGGTTCTGGGCGGACGTCGCCGAGTTTTCCCGGATGGTGGCGCTGACGCTTTGCATCGTCGGCCTGGGCCTGATCCTGGCGATCTTTCTTCAGGTGCGATTCGGTTTGAAGCCTCTGACGCGGCTGCGTGCGTCGCTTTCGGCCGTGCGCCTGGGCGAGGCGGACCGGATCGATGAGGCCCTGCCCACCGAAATCGCGCCTTTGGCCGTTGAATTGAACGCGCTCATCGTTTCCAACAAGGAAATCGTCGAACGGGCGCGCACGCATGTGGGAAATCTCGCGCACGGGCTGAAAACGCCCCTCTCCGTCATTTCCAACGAGGCACGGGCGTCCGACGGGCTTCTGGCGGACAAGGTCGCCGAGCAGTCGCAGATCATGTCGACACAGATCCAGCATCATCTGGAACGGGCGCGCATGGCGGCACAGAGAAGAGTGATCGGTGTTTCCTGCGAAACCGAACCCGTGCTCGGCAGACTGATTCGCGCGATGGGAAAGATTTATCAGGACAAGGGGATAACGGTTTCCTTTCAGCCCGGCGGAGAGCTGCGGTTCCGGGGAGAAAGTCAGGACCTTGAGGAAATGAGCGGCAATCTGATCGACAATGCCTGCAAATGGGCAGCATCGCGCGTGATCGTCAAAATCGAGGCCGTGAGCGGACCGGACAGCAATCGCGAGATGTTCGCGCTGACTGTGGAAGATGATGGCCCGGGCCTGTCTCCGGAACAGCGCGCCGAGGCCGTCAAACGGGGCCGCAGGCTGGATGAAACCGTGCCTGGAACAGGTTTGGGATTGTCAATTGTTGCTGATTTAGCAGCGCTTTACGGCGGGGAGTTGAAGCTTGCCGGGTCACATCTTGGCGGACTGAAGGCAAGCCTGATCCTTCCCGCGCTGTCGGCTGATAAATAATTTTAGGTTTCCGTTAAGAATCAGGTCTAAGAGCTGTGATACGAGTTGACTGGACGCCGGAGCGAAAAGACGTTCTTGTGGCCAAGTTCGGCCACAAATTGAAAATATCAATTGTGCGTGGCCGGGTTTAGTCCGGCTGCTGCACACCCTTGGAGCTTCCGAGCATGCGACTGCGCGATACCGCAATTGTTGCCCTTGCCGCCGCCTAGGCCGGATGCTCAATGACGTCCGGTACAACGAATACGGAAGGCCTGGGGTCCTTCTTCGGCGATCCGTCACAGAATGTTGCGGGCACGGAAGCCAATACGGCAATCTCGGTTCTCGTGAACAATGAATTCGGCGATGCGCTGGACCCGTCGGACCGGCGTGCGGCCGAAAACGCGCAGAACCGCGCCTTGCGCGCGCGGGGCCTCGGCGCAGCCGTTGCCTGGGAGAACGAAAGCACGGGCCGCAGCGGCCAGGTTCGTCCGGGACCGGTTTACACGGTCAACGACACCAAGTGCAGGGAGTTCACGCACGAAATGGTCCTGCGCGGACGCACCCTTCGGGCGCGCGGCACGGCCTGCGAAACAGACCGGGGAAACTGGCTGATAATCGGCTAGGTATAGGCGCGAAAACCGTTGATGGCGCTGTGTTTTCTCTCAATAATTGCTTAATCCTTGTGCGGGTATTATTGGCCGGATCGAGATCTTGCGCCGAACACTTGGATGACCCGTTCAAACGAGCTTGAAATCAAGATAAGAACCTATCTGAGCAGCCTCAGCCCGAAAGCGCTGGGGTCGCTGGTCAAAAACTTGGAAAAGTCCAAGCGCAAGCAAAGCTCCGATCCGCATCTCGAACTTATCCTGACCGCCGCTGCCGCTTTGGTGCGCAAGCCCCAATCGAGCGCGATCGACGTGCCGAACGGGGAGCTCAGACGCGAACAGGTTCGCAAACAGTTTTTCGCGCCGCTTGACGATTTTCTCATCGATGAAACCTTGCCGACCCGGCAGGAGGGCCGCATCCACCGTCCGATGCTCGAGAGGGTCTGGAATTGGTTTGCGCGCGATGTGATGCCAAACGAGGTCAAGACCGTCCTCGATCAGGCGGGCAGTGCGGCCGTCAGCGGCGAAAGGGTCGACGCGCTTGTGCAGGCGCTCAGGACACGGGCGGTCGACGCCTTTGGCAAAGCCCTGGAAGCGAGCGAAACTTCCGAAAAGCAGCGGCGCATCATCGGCGTTGAACTCGGCGGTGAGCGCGGCATTGCCGAGCTGAAAGATATCCAGAAGGTGTTTGCCGCCGAACGCTGGCTTGTGCCTTTTCTCCAGAGCATTCCCGAACGGATCAACGAGCATCGTCTCAAGCAGGATCACGACGTCCTGCGTCTGGTGGACAAGTGCTCCAACCGCTTTCCGGATCACGTTCCGATCATCGCCGCGGCCCTGGTGGATCGTGCCGACGCGCCCTCTGCCTTGTGCACCTTCGCCGGGCGGCTCGCCGGTGATGAGGACCCGAGGACGATCGCGGGCTCGAAATTCGCTCCCTTCGTGGACATTGTCATGAGCGAAGCCGAGCGTCTTCAGATCCGGGCGCTGGACAACCGTCATAACAGCGACGATCCCGGCTCTTTTTCGGAAGCGTTGTCTGATTACCATGCGCTCGTGCGCGGCGTTGAACGCGACATGGATCTGTCGCTGTCCGGCCGATGGCACCAGAGGCTCGCAGATACCAAACGCAATATCTCCGGCGAAGTCACCCGCGAGCTCAAAGGCGCGAGTGGCGCGATCCGCCGGGCGTTGCAGGTCCCCAAATTCGGCAAGGATGGCGTTTTGCAGACGGATCAGACCGCCATTGACGACGCGGTGAGGACACTGCGTGTTGTGACGATGGCGCGTACGGCTTCGGAGACCTTTGCCGTGAACGAGATCGGCAAACAGACCCGCCAGGCCGTCGAACAGACGCTTGAGATCGTGACGCGCTCCCTGATCACCGACCTGGGGAAGGCCGTCGGCGCCGAGGTCGAAGCGCACGCATCGGCGGCAGATGTGGCAATCAAGCTGTCGGAGATCTATTTCGGAGCCGATTATGCTGCGCAGCTGCGCCGCAGCCGGGAATCCGCGTTTGCCAAGGCGTCCAACCGGGAAGCGCCGAATGAACCGGCACCGGAGCGCAAACTGGTTTCGAGCGTCCTCTCCAGGTATTGATGCACGTTTTGCGTCCCGGTTGCTGCCAACGTGATTGTGAGTGGCGCGACGGCGGGTCACATCCGGTCCGTCTTGCATTTGCCTGTTTTGCAAGGTCTATAGTGCGCTCATGATATTCTGGATTTTGCTCGCATTGATGACAGGAATTGCCGCGTTGTCGGTCCTCGTTCCCTTGGCGCGTGCGGGCCGGTCGCAGGCGGACGCAACGGCCGGTGCCGACGAGGCTGTTTACAGGGAGCAGCTGACCGCGATCGAGAGCGAGCTGGAACGTGGTCTGATAGGCCTCCGCCATGAGGGGTCCGTCGGAGTTGGCTGCGGGCATGCTGGGATCGTGCGAGCCACAGCGCGCAGCTCCCTAT
>JBCDEN010000432.1:0-4307 GCA_039179715.1 Pseudomonadota bacterium | reverse complement strand
TTTCCGGACACGATCACGATCAGCATGCCGAGTGCCATGATGATGATGTAGGAATTCTGCAGCAACAGATTGGTGACATTGACGGCGCGCAGCAGCGTGCCGTCGGTGACGATCTGGAAAAACGCCATCACGGCAATGAGCGCGAACAGCAAACCGTACTGCCGCAAATGCGAGGAGAGGTACTGACCGATGCTTCTGGTTTTTGCCTGGGGTGCCGGATTGGTATCGCTTTGTGCCAAGTCCATAATGTAACTCTATTCGTTGACTATGAGCGACATGATGCGCTCCTGGCTTGCCTCGGCGGCACTCAGTTCGCCGACGAGAGCGCCTTCGTTCATGACGTAAATCCGGTCGCACATTCCGAGCAGTTCCGGCATTTCGGAAGAGATCATGACGACGCCTTTGCCCTGCTCCGCCAGATCGTTGATGAGGGTGTAGATCTCGTATTTCGCGCCGACATCGATGCCCCTGGTGGGTTCGTCGAGGATCAGCACCTCCGGCTCCGTGAAAAGCCACTTGGCCAGCACCACCTTCTGCTGATTGCCGCCGGACAAGTTCATGGTTTTCTGGAAGACCGAGGGTGTGCGGATCGCCAGGGCCTGCCTGAACCTTTCGGCTATCCTGGTTTCCTCGTTCTTCTTCAGAACAGATCCCGATGACACGTCGCCCAGATTTGCAAGGGTGGTGTTGAACCGGATGCTTTCGTCAAGTACCAGACCGAGCGACTTGCGGTCTTCGGTGACATAGGAAATGCCGGCGTTGATCGCCTTGTCGACGGAGCTCACATCGATTTCATTGTCGTTCAGCTTGACCGAACCGGAGATGTTGCGGCCGTAGGACCGGCCGAAAATAGACATGGCAAGCTCGGTGCGGCCGGAGCCCATGAGGCCGGCGATGCCGACCACTTCACCGGCACGCACAGCGAAAGAGGCATCGCGTATGACCTGGCGGCCGGTATGCTCCGGGTGCCAGACATTCCAGTTCTCGACCTCCAGCAGGATCTTGCCGGGACTGCGCCGGTGCTCGGGGAAACGATGCGTCATGTCCCGGCCCACCATGTCGCGCACGATGGCGTCTTCGCTCAGGCCGGCCTTGGCATCAAGGCGGGAGACGGTCATGCCATCGCGAATGACGGTGACGGTGTCCGCGACATAACGGACTTCATTGAGCTTGTGCGAAATGATGATGCTGGTGACACCCTGTGCCTTGAGTTCCAGCATCAGGTCCAGAAGCTTGCGGCTGTCATTTTCCTGCAGCGCGGCTGTCGGCTCGTCCAGGATGAGAAGCTTCACGTCCTTGGAGAGCGCCTTGGCGATTTCCACGAGCTGCTGTTTTCCAACGCCGATATTGTCCACCAGCGTGGAAGGCGCTTCGGACAGACCGACTTTCGCAAGGAGTTCTTCCGTGCGCCGGTTGGTCTTGCGCCAGTCGATGACGCCGCTTCTGGCGCGTTCATTGCCAAGGAAAATGTTTTCGGCAATGGAGAGCTGGGATACGAGCGCCAGCTCCTGGTGAATGATGATGATCCCCCGGCGCTCACTGTCGGAAATCCCGGCAAACCGCGCCGGTGCACCGTCGAACCGTATGTCGCCGTCGTAGCTTCCGTGCGGATAGACGCCGGAAAGGATTTTCATGAGCGTCGATTTGCCCGCACCGTTTTCGCCAACCACGGCGTGGATTTCACCTTGCTGCACATCCAGGTTGACCTGATCGAGCGCTTTGACACCCGGAAAGGTCTTGCTGATGTTCTGCATGGACAGGAGTGCCATTTGCCCCGATCTCCACAATTCCAAAAACCCGCCCGCAACTGAAGTGTTGTGGACGGGTCTTTTGCCGGGCCTGACTTACTTGACTTGATCAGCCGTGTAGTAACCGCTGCCGATGAGGACATCTTCCCAATTGGAAGCATCGACTGCGACAGGTTCCAGCAAATAGGAGGGGACCACCTTGATACCGTTGTCGTAGGTCTTGGTATCGTTGATCTCGGGTTCGCCGTCGTTGAGAACCGCTTCGACCATGCCAACCGTGACACGGGCAAGTTCGCGCGTGTCCTTGAAGACGGTCGAATGCTGCTCACCGGCGAGAATGGACTTCACGGACGGAATTTCGGCGTCCTGACCGGAAACAATCGGCATCTTGAGGTCGCCCGAACCGTAGCCGACACCTTTCAACGACGACAGGATGCCGATGGAAAGGCCATCATACGGGCTGAGCGCACCATGGAGCTGTTTGTCCGTGTAGTGGGCGGACAGGAGGTTGTCCATCCGCGCCTGAGCGACAGCGCCGTCCCAGCGAAGGGTTCCAACGGTGTCCATGCCCATCTGGCCGGAGACGATGTTGACCGTGCCCGCATCGATCATGGGCTGCAGGACCGACATCGCGCCGTCATAGAAGAAATAGGCGTTGTTGTCGTCCGGTGACCCGCCGAAAAGTTCGACATTGTAGGGACCGTCTCCAAAGCGATCCTTCAGGCCGTTGACCAGCGACGTTGCCTGCTGAACGCCGACCTTGAAGTTATCGAAAGTCGCATAGTAGTCGACGTTGGCGCTGTCGCGGATCAGCCGATCATAGGCGATGACCTTGATCCCGGACGCCGCGGCGTTTTCCAGGGCGTTGGAAAGCGTTGTTCCATCGATTGCGGCGATCACCAGGACGTCGACACCCTTGGTGATCATGTTTTCGATCTGTGCCAGCTGATTGGGAATATCGTCTTCCGCATATTGCAAGTCGGTTGAGTATCCGGCTGCAGTGAACTGCTCGACCATGGAATTGCCATCGGAGATCCAGCGGGCAGAGGACTTGGTCGGCATGGCAATGCCGACTGCTCCCTTGTCTGAGGCATAAGTCACGCCGGACATGAGCGTTGCCGTTGCGGCGACCGCAATCAGCGCCTTGGAAAAGACTTTCATGTGTTCCTCCCTCGCCGGCACAACACCGACCGTAAAATTGATGAGGCATATGGAGATGCCGCGTTCAAGCTTGCGAAAAGCCACATGACGGTCAAATCATTGTTTGCTATAAATACTTATCGAAATTGATATGTTTTGTAAGGACACGACGTGGCCCTGGACCTGTTGCGGCGCGGCATGAAGATTTCACATCTGCGGTTGCTCGCGGAACTCAGCCGGCAGAGCCGCCTGACCGACGCTGCGGCCGCATTGGGCATCACCCAGCCTGCGGCCTCGCGCCTGATGGCGGAAATCGAGCACGTTACGGATGCGGAAATCTATGTGCGCAGCGGGCGCGGTATCGAACTGACAGAGGTCGGCCGGAACCTTGGGGAACGATGCGTCCGGGTGCTTCAGGAACTGACCGATGCAGCAGTGGATATCGAGCATCACGTTTCGGGACAAAGAGGTCACGTGAACATCGGCTCGGTGACCGGGCCCGCGGTGGAATATGTCTTGCCCGCCATCCGGCATATCCGCTTGAGTTTTCCGGAGATTTCCGTTTCGGTCGAGATCGGGCCCAGCACGGTGCTGGCACCGATGCTCGAGGATGGCCGGCTTGATTTTTCGCTGAGCCGGGTGCCCCTCGACGCCGATCCCGACCTGTTTGACGAGCAGCCCCTGCGCCGGGAACCAGCCTGCCTGGTTGCGCGGCTGGATCACCCCCTGTTGCGTCATCCCACGCCGATCCCGGCACATGCTCTGCTGGGGTTTGACTGGGTGTTCCCTCCGGTCGGTGCGCCCATCCGGGTGACGGCGGAAAGTGCGCTTCGGGACATGGGACTGCAGCTCCCCGGCAAGATCCTGACCACGTCCTCGTTCCTGTTCACGCTTGCGACCATTCAGCGCTCGAATGCCATCGGACCCGTCGCCCGGTCGGTTGCGGACAGTTTCGCGCTTTTGCCGGACGGTTCGCCGGGTTCGCTGGCCATTTTGCAGACCGACCTGCCGCTCTCGGTGGAAACCTATTCCTTCCTGACCCGCAAGGGCCAGGTGCAAACCGCGGCTGCGCGCATCGTTTCGCGGGAATTGCTTCGCCATGTCACCGCCGAACGGCAGCCGGACCGGAGCCTTTAAGGCATGCGTGCTGCGTCAATCTGTGCCGGACTGGCAATAGCCTGCGCTATGGGGCCATCACCTAGTCACCTGAATCTGAAGTTCGACTCATTTTGCAGCGGCTTCGAACGAACTTCAGATTCAAGAAGGTGACTAGCAAGTCCATGTTTCTAGGCCGTGTACTCATAAACGGCAATGTCCGGTTTTGACGGTAGCCCGGACTTTAGCTATCGATCCGACATCGTCGCCAGACCGACATAGCCGTCATCGGTTAGTTGTGCAGCAAAGGTCTACTTCGAGCCC
>JBCDEN010000809.1:0-1934 GCA_039179715.1 Pseudomonadota bacterium | reverse complement strand
GCCGAGCATCGCGATGGAGACCGCCCTGCCGCGCTGCGCTGAAAACCACCGTCCCGCCGTGGTGATGGATGTATGGCTCATCATGCCCTGGCCGCACAGGCGCAAACCGAAGAATGCCAGGGCAACCATCCAGACCGCGAAGGCATTCGCCAGGGCAATGCAGAACATAGCGAAGCTGACGACAACGACGATCACGATTTTCTGCGCCGGGAAATGATCGAGGCTCTTGCCCACATAAGGGAGCGTCAGTGCGCTGCCGAGGGTTGCCAGCATATAAAGCATCCCCAGGTCGCCATGGCTCAGGCCGAACTCTGCACGCAGGTCTCCGGCGGACAGCGAAATGAAGAACGTCTGACCGAAACCGGAAAACATGGCGAGCAAATAACTCGCGGACAGCCAGCGCGCATTATCGCGCAGGAAAGCAAAATAAGACATATGGGCCAAGTCGATTGCCCGACACGGGCGCGCAGGGGTGGACCGGCTCCGGTGGGGCCTCAGGTGCGATCCCGGAACCGGTTCGTGATGGGGTAACGGCGGTCTTTCCCGAAATTCCGCTCTGTTATCTTGACGCCGGGAGGTGCCTGACGCCGTTTGTATTCGGCAATATAGAGCAAATGCTCAATTCTGTGAATCAAGGCCCTGTCGTGGCCGCGCTTCTCGATCTCGCTGACCGACATTTCCTCTTCAACAAGACATTCCAGAATGTCGTCGAGCACGTCGTAAGGTGGCAGGGAATCCTGGTCGGTCTGGTTTTCCCGCAGCTCGGCGGTCGGAACCTTGGTGATGATGTTGGACGGGATCACCTCGCCTTCCGGTCCGAGCAGGCCGGAGAGCGCGTTTACATTCCGCCATTCGGCAAGGTGATAAACCTGCGTCTTGTAGAGATCCTTGATCGGATTGTAGCCGCCATTCATGTCGCCGTACAAGGTGGCGTAGCCCACCGACATTTCCGACTTGTTGCCCGTGGTCATGACCATGTGGCCGAACTTGTTCGACACCGCCATCAGGATCACGCCGCGCGCACGCGATTGCAGGTTTTCCTCTGTCGTATCCTCTTGCGTTCCCTCAAACAGTCCGCTCAATGCAGATCTGAAGCCTTCCACGGGCTCGGCAATCGGGACGGTGTCATAGCGGATGCCCAGCGCCGATGCACAGGTGGCTGCATCCGCAATGCTTTCCTCGGACGTGTATCTGTAAGGCAGCATGATTGCGTGGACCCTGTCGGCCCCGAGCGCATCCACGGCCATGGCCGCGCAGATCGCACTGTCGATACCGCCCGAGAGACCGAGCACGACGCCCGGAAATCCGTTCTTGTCGACATAGTCACCAAGACCCATGACACAGGCACGCCAGTTGGCTTCGTCGAGATCCGGCAATTTCGCGGCATCACCGGTTTCGCAGATCCAGGTTTCACCATCGCGGCGCCAGTCGCTGAAGGCGATCGATGTCGCGAACTGCGGCATCTGGAATGCGAGGCTGCGGTCCGCCTGGAGCGCGAACGAGCCGCCGTCAAACACCAGTTCGTCCTGCCCGCCGACCTGGTTGCAATAGACAAGCGGCAGTCCGGTTTCAACAACCCGCGAGACCACGACCTGCAGCCGTTCTTCCGCGCGATTGACCCAGTAGGGCGATCCGTTGGGAACCAGAAGCAGTTCCGCGCCCGTTTCCTCCAGGCACTCGCACACTTCGTCGTTCCAGATGTCCTCGCAGACCGGCAGGCCGATCCGGACACCGCGAAAGTCGACCGGCCCGGGCAAGGGACCGGCGGTGAAAACCCTTTTCTCGTCAAAGACGCTGTAGTTGGGCAAGTCGTATTTGAAACGGACCGCGCGAACCTCGCCGCCGTCAAGCAGGAGAACAGCATTGTAAACCTTGCCGTCATCGCCCTGCCAGGGTGTCCCGATGACAAGCGCCGGGCCACCATCCGCCGTCTC
>JBCDEN010000793.1:0-2043 GCA_039179715.1 Pseudomonadota bacterium | reverse complement strand
GGGCTTCCCAAGGCCGAGATCCGGTCATGAAAGAGCGCCCGGCACGGTCCCCTTTCCTGCGACATGTCACCATAGTGAATGCTCAGGTCGCAGTCGGCGCCGGCCTGGCCGGTATCGCTGACAATCTGCGAGACGGAAATATGCGGATGGGATTTCCAGAACTGCGCAAGGCGCGGCGTCAGCCACAGGGCGCTCATCGCCGTGGTGGCGCCCACGGTGACGGATGCTCTTGAGACCCTGGCACGCAGCTGATCAAGCGCATCGCTGATTTCCTCGAAGCTCCGTTGAAGCGCGACGAACAGGTAAGCGCCGATTTCGGTCAATTCCACACCCCGGTGATGCCGGTGGAAGAGCGCGCATTTCAGGTCGTTCTCAAGCGATTTTACCTGATGACTGACCGCAGCCGGCGTCACGTTCAACTCAGCGGCCGCCGCCTTGAAACTGACATGGCGTGCGGCGGCTTCGAAGCTCATGAGTGCGTTGAGCGGCGGCAGATCATAGGCACGTTTTGGCAAATCTGTCTCATGCAACATGTGTGTGTACTGGCGTGATCGTAGGTCCAAATCAGGCTCTTTGCATTACTTATTCTAACTCAAAAAAAAAATTATTGAGGTTGCCAGGACACGCGTGGCCCCTGAAAACCAAGGATAGGACAACCCGTCACCTGTCAGGAAATCTCATGCCGAACGACCAGATGCCTCAGCTCGACGACGCCCTGCATGCCCAACGCCAGTCATTCGACAAGATACCGGTTGTCGATCTGGCACCGCTCCTGGACGGCAGCGATCCGGCAAAGGTCGCCGGCGAGATCAACTGGGCGCTGGCAAATGCCGGTTTCATGTATGTGAAGAACCACGGCATTGCCGACACGGTGGTCGAAAACGCCTTCCGCCAGACAAAGGCCTTTTTCGATCTGCCGGAGGCCGAAAAGATGGCGCTGCACGTGTCCCGCTCCGGCCGGACCCTGCGCGGCTATATCGAGCCGTTCGGTGAAAACACCGATCCGGAAAAGACCAGGGACCTGAAGGAGTGTTTCGACCTTGGCCCGGAATCGGAACCGGATTGTCCCTTCTTCGGACCGAATCTCTGGCCGGACGAAGCCAGAATTCCCGGCTTTCGCGATGCGGTCTATCACTACCACGAGGAAATGAAGCGATTGTCCCTGACGATCCTGTCGGGAATTGCGCGCAGCCTTGACCTTGACCCTGACTACTTTGAGGCCAAGCTGAAGAACCCGATCAGCATTCAACGCCTTCTGCACTATCCGCCTCAGACCGGCATTGTGGACGAAAGCATCATCGGCATCGGCGCGCACACCGATTACGGCAACCTGACGATCCTGGCCCAGGACGATGTCGGCGGGTTGCAGGTCCTGAACCGGGACGGGCACTGGGTCGAGGGAACGCCGATCCCGGGCACCTTCGTCATCAACATAGGCGATCTGCTGCAACGGCTGACCAACGACCGCTATCTGGCCAACCTGCACCGCGTGGTCAACACGAGCGGACGGGAACGGTATTCCATCCCGTTTTTCATCGATGCCGATTATGACGCCGAATTCGCGCCGCTCGCCTCCTGTATCGACGCGGACAACCCGGCGCGCTACGAAGCCGTCACCTGCGGCGCGCACAAATACGGCCGTTTCGTTGAGAGCTATCCGCACCTACAAAAGATACCAGCCTGACATCGCCCCGGAAACCGGGAATTCCTGCTTCGTCCGGCCAGAGATTCGGTCCGAAGAAGGGACAGTCCGGTTCCGACTCCGGGCCGAGGTCGAAACACTCCTTCAGGTCCCGTGTCTTTTCCGGATCTGTGTTTTCACCGAAAGGCTCGATATAGCCGCGCAGCGTCTGGCCTGACCGGGACACGTGCAGCGCCATCTTTTCGGCCTCCGGCAGATCGAAAAAGGCCTTTGTCTGGCGGAAGGCGTTTTCGACCACCGCGTCTGCAATGCCGTGGTTCTTCACATACATGAAGCCGGCATTCGCCAGCGCCCAGTTGATTTCTCCGGCGACCTTCGCCGGATCACTGCCATCCAGAAGC
>JBCDEN010000710.1:0-2497 GCA_039179715.1 Pseudomonadota bacterium | reverse complement strand
GGCGATTTCCCCCAGGAAAGATTGCCGCGCGCCAGTGCCAACGCGCTGATGTCGGACGACACCGCCCTGCTCGCCTTCCTGATCGAGGCCAAGAAGACCGGTCTTGCCCTTGTCGACGGCATGGCCGACGACGCGAATGCCGGCATGACCATGGCACGGCGGATCGGCTTCCTCAGGGAAACGAATTTCGGCACAACGTTCGAGGTAATGTCCAAGCCGAACCCCAACAATCTTGCCTACACGTCCGACGCCCTGCCGCTGCATACGGACCTTGCCAACCAGGAGCTGCCCCCCGGCTTCCAGTTTCTGCATTGCCTTGCCAACGAGGCTGAAGGCGGCGGCTCGACCTTTTGCGACGGCTTTGCCATTGCGGCCGATCTGCGCGCGGACGATCCGGAAGCGTTCCGTCTCCTGTCGGAAACACCGGTTCCGTTCCGCTTCCACGATCAGGACTACGACATCCGCCGTCATCACACCGTGATCGATCTGGACCCGTTCGGAAACATGCAGGAACTGCATTTCAACGCGCATCTTGCCGGCATCTTCGATCTGCCGGCAGCCCTCATGGAGCCCTATTACCGGGCCTACCGGAAACTCATGCAGAGGACCCGGTCGCGGACATACGTTCTGACGACGCGTCTCAGGGGCGGAGAGATGGTGATCTTCGACAATCGGCGCGTGATGCACGGCCGCGCTGCCTTCAACCCCAACACGGGCTTCCGTCACCTGCGCGGCTGCTACGTGGACCGCGGCGAATTCGACAGCCGCATCCGGGTCTTGAGCAGAAACAAACGCTAAGTGCGCAAACGCCTATGCCCCGGGTTTCCTGCCGGAAATCCGGGGCCGACTTGTTTTTGGGCACGGCAGTGAGGCGTGGTTTTGCGGTACCTCGAAAAACCTCTGTGTTCTGCGGTTCAGCGAGGGTGCCCGGATCTGCGCTCCGCTTGTCCGGACAGGCGATCGAAATGGAAGGTGCTTTTCGTCCAGCTCAATGCACCTGATTTGCTGACCCTGCCAATCGTCAACCTCATCCTGAGGAAGGCCGCAGGCCTGTCTCGAAGGATGGGCAAAAGAACACGGGCACCCGCCGCCCATCCTTCGAGACAGCGCATTCGCGCTTCCTCAGGATGAGGATATTCAATTCGATCGCAGATCCGGGGCCTACTCGCCTGTTTGCTTGTGCCGGGCGGACGATGGCACGCTGAAGCCAGGCGGCAAGCGCATGCAAAGCATCACGTGAAGATGAGCGTTTTTTCCGCGTCTGAGAGCACTTTCCAGCTGCCTTCGTCTACGCCGTCCAGGCCCAGGGCCCCGACCCTGCTGCGCGTTAGCACGGTGACGTGGTTGCCTGTGGCGGCGAACATCCGGCGGACCTGGTGATACCGGCCTTCGTGCAGGGTCAGGCGCGCGTTTTTCTCGTCGATGACGTCCAGTTCAGCCGGTTTCAGTGGTTTTTCCTCGCTTTCCAGCATCATCTGACCGGATGCGAACACGTCGGCCTCCGTTCCCGTCATCGGCCGGTCCAGTGTCACGTCGTAGATTTTCGGAACTCCGGATTTCGGCGAGATCACCTTGTGCAGAAAGGTTCCGTCATCGGTGAACAGCAACAGGCCCGACGTTTCCTTGTCGAGACGGCCGATGGTCGAAAGCGCGGGTTTGCGGATGCGAAACCGGTCGGGAAAAAGATCGTAGACGAGGCGGCCCTGATCCTTGGCCGAACAGGTGTAGCCGAGCGGCTTGTTCATCAGGATCACGACGCCCTGGGCCGGATCGAGGGGTTCGTCGTCGAAAAGCACATCCTCATGCGCAGTCCTGCTGTCTGCCTTGAGGCGGTTACCGGCCCTGTCGGTGACCCAGCCATTTCGGATCGCGAGCTGCATTTCCTTGCGGCTGCCGTATCCGAGATTGGCGAGAAGTTTCACCAGCCGCATGTCACCGCCCTCCCTTGGCCTTGACAGCCCTGATGACCTTGTAGCCGCCCTCGTCGGCCAATTGGGCAACATCCGCAAAGGCCGCCGACAGTGTCTTTTCGTAAGGCAGATGGCGATTTGCGACCAGGTAGAACTCGCCTCCCGGACGAAGTCCGCCAGCGGCGGCCCTGATGAAACCCTGACCGACATCGGCGCGATCGGCCTTGCCCGTCTGGTGGAACGGCGGGTTGGAGACGATGAAATCATAAGGCCCCGCGATGCCTTTCGTGACATCGCACCAGACCCCGTTCATCACCTTCCTGCCCCTGAAACCCGAGAGGTTTTCCTCGGCGAGATCGAGCGCGCGCTTTTCAGCCTCGTAAAGATCCATCGACGTCACCTTCGGCGCCTTTTCAAGGACCGTCCGCGCGAGATAGCCGAACCCGGCACCAAGATCGGCACCGCGTCACTTGAGCGTTTCGGGAACAAGGCCGGCAAGGAGCCTGGAGGCGGGATCGATGCGGTCCCAGGCAAAGAGCCCGGGCCGGCTGCGATACGCCCCGTCCAGAACGTCCCGAGGCCGGTCG
>JBCDEN010000829.1:0-1768 GCA_039179715.1 Pseudomonadota bacterium | reverse complement strand
GGACGGTTCTGCATGAACGGGGCGCAAATGGCGCATTCCGGGAAACGATCGGCGCAACGCTTCTGCACCTCTTCCAGCACCAGATCCATCATCGCGGTCAGGTGCATGCCATGCTGGCCGGAACGGGTGTGAAGCCGCCGCAGCTGGACGAGTTCTTTCTGAAGTTCGATCGCCATCCGGCGGCTGAAAAATACATGTGACGCGTGAACGGGGAGGTTCATTCTTGACCAAGCTTTTCGAAGTGCCGCTTTATCCCTACAGGCACAGCCCGGATCAGGATGCATCGGCGCCCGTTCGCCATCCGGTCGTCATCATCGGCGCCGGACCCGTCGGGCTGGCCATGGCGATCGATCTGGCGCAGGCGGACGTTCCGGTTCTTGTCCTTGACGACAATGACAAGGTGAGCGTCGGCTCGCGCGCGATCTGCTTCGCCAAACGGTCACTGGAAATTTTCGACCGGCTCGGCTGCGGCGACGAAATGGTTGAAAAGGGGGTCGTCTGGAATCTCGGCAAGGTCTATTTCGGAGACCGGCAGGTCTACAATTTCGACCTGCTCCCGGAAGCCGGTCACAAGCGGCCGGCCTTCATCAATCTCCAGCAGTATTATTGCGAGCTATATCTCGTCGAACGCATCAGGGCGCTGCAGGCCGAAGGAAAGCCGGTTGAGATCCGCGGCGGCAACCGTGTCGAAAACCTGCACCAATATGACGACCACACGCTTGTCACGATTGAAACGGCGGAGGGTGCCTACAATCTGGAGGCCGACTGGCTGATCGCCTGCGATGGCGCGAATTCTCCTGCCCGCAGAATGCTCGACCTGGATTTTGTCGGGCGGGTCTTTGAGGACAATTTCCTGATTGCCGACGTTGTCATGAAGGCGGACTTTCCGACCGAGCGCTGGTTCTGGTTCGATCCGCCGTTCAACAAGGATCAGTCCGCCCTGCTGCACAAGCAGCCGGACGGCGTCTGGCGCATCGACCTCCAGCTCGGCTGGGACATAGACAAGGAAAAGGAAAAGAAGCCCGAAAACGTCATTCCGCGGCTCAAGCAGATGCTTGGCGAGGAGGTCGAATTCGACCTGGAGTGGGTGTCGATCTATACCTTCCAGTGCCGCCGCATGGAGCAGTTCCGGCATGGCCGGGTCATCTTTGCCGGTGACAGTGCGCATCAGGTATCGCCCTTTGGTGCGCGGGGCGCCAATTCCGGTTTTCAGGACGCCGACAATCTTGGCTGGAAGCTGAAACTGGTTCTGGACGGCAAGGCGCCCGAAGCGCTGCTCGACAGCTATACGTTCGAACGCGAGCACGGCGCTGACGAGAACATCCTGCAAAGCTCCCGCTCGACAGACTTCATCACGCCGAAATCCGACATGAGCCGGATCTTCAGGGACGCGGTTCTTGACCTTTCCGAGCATTACGAATTTGCGCGTCCGCTGGTCAATTCCGGGCGGCTGTCGGTTCCGTGCATCTATGACGAATCTCCCCTGAACGGCCCCGATGCGGCGATGCTGCCCAAACGCACGCGTCCGGGAAGTCCTGCGGTTGACGCCCCGCTGGGCGATGACTGGCTTCTGCAGAAGCTTGGCGGTGGCTTCGTGCTTCTCGGGCTCGGTGTCGACGTTCCGGAAAGCCTGGACACTGCAGGCATTTCCCTGAAAGGACACTCTTTTTCAACCGGGGAGGTCAGCCAGGACCTCAGCGACCGCTATCTGGGAAGTGCCGAAACGGCAGTCTACCTGATCCGGCCGGATCAGCATGTTGCTGCACGC
>JBCDEN010000519.1:0-3704 GCA_039179715.1 Pseudomonadota bacterium | reverse complement strand
TTCGTCGCCGCAGCCGAGCCGGTCGAAAATTTCCAGTGACCGTTTGGCGAAGCAGATCGCGCGCGAGCCGACGCTCACCTTGTCATTGTCGTCAAGCACAAGAACCGGAACGTCCGCCTGCGCCAAATCGATCGCCATGGCCAGCCCGACGGGTCCGGCGCCGATGATGACGACCGGATGGCGAACGGGTGCCGGTGCATCCTGATCCGGGCTGTGCCTGTAGGGATAAAGCGGCACTTCGAAAAGTTTCGTCACAGATGAACCTCCCAGCTCACGCGTCACATATGTTTTTCCGCCACCGGATGGCGGCCAAACTCAAGAAAGAAGTCGTCAAGCTGCGGCGGCTTTACACTGGTCCCGGCCAGCATGGCATGCACTTGGCCGCGATGATGGATCTGGTGCTGGAAAAGGTGCAGAAGCGTCGCGCCGATCGTTTCCTGGAAGGCGCCATTTGCACCGCGTTCATGCAGAACCGTCCTTTCCAGGTCCGCTTCTGACAGATCGTCGCAGAACCGGACAAGCTTTTGATCCTGCAGCGTCTGCGCCGCCTTGAGCTCGTCGGCCATTGCCAGATGCGGTGTCTCGTAGACGGTCAGTCCCTTGCCTTCCTCGCAAAGCGCATCGAGATAGTAGCGATCGACTTCCCAGTTGTGATTGAGGGTTTCGCGAATGGACGGAAAGAAGTTCGTCCGCTCCGCCTCGAAGTCGTCTTGCGAGAGGCCGCAACAGGCCTCGTAAAGCCGTTCATTGGCATAGGCATTGTTGCGGGCCATCAGCCTGATGTGTTCAAGGAATGCGCTCACGGGTCAGCCCTGCAGATCCGCCCACATTTTCGCATCCCGCTCCGCCGTCCAAATGCGCGGCGTGTCGATGTCCTGCGCCTCGTCATAGGCACGGGCAACGTTGAACGGCAGGCAGTGCTCGTAGATGGCGTAGTCCTTGAACTTTGCATCGCAGGCGGCACGGCAGGCGTCCCAGGCTTCCTTGAGTGATCCGCCCCGCTTGGCGACCTTTGCGACCGGCTCATAGGTCGAGCGGACGAAATCAGCGGTGGAATCCAAAGCCGCGTTGACCATATCCGAGCCGACAAGCGCGTCACCCCTGCCCGGCGCAATGGCGTCGAGGTCGAACTTCCGGATCTGCTCCAGCGTGCCGGGCCAGTCGCCAAAGTGACCGTCGCCGCAATAACAGGCCGAGTGATATTCAACGATGTCACCGGTGAACATGACATTGGCGTCGGGCACGTAGGCGACGATATCGCCCGCAGTATGCGCCCGGCCCAGGAACATCAGGTCGACCCGGCGCTTGCCGAGATAGACCGTCATCCGGTCATTGAAGGTTGTGGTCGGCCAGGTGAGGCCTGGAATGCTCTCATGTCCCTGGAAGAGACGCGGGAAACGCTCGAACTCACTCGCCCAGTCCTCCTTGCCGCGCTCGGCGACCATGGAGCGGGCCTTTTCGCTCATGATGATATTCTGTGCGTTATAGGCGGACGCGCCCAGAACGCGCACGGCGTGATAATGGGTCAGCACCAGATGGGTGATCGGCTTGTCGGTGACGGAGCGCACCTTCTCGATTACCTTCTCGGCCAGGCGCGGTGTCGCCTGCGCTTCGATGATCATGACGCTGTCATCGCCGATGATCACCCCCGAATTCGGGTCGCCCTCGGCGGTAAAGGCCCAGAGATCCCGGCCGATTTCGGTGAAAGAGATTTCCTTTTCCGCCATGTCTCCGGCGGATGCGAATTGCTTGCTCATATGACCTCCCGGGGCCGATTTCCGTTTGTGTCCGACGCTGGCGTCGCATTGATGTTTCGGTTCAGATCAGGAAGCAGGGGTCAAGTGTCCTGCTTCAGACTTTCTCCACGGTCTGCTCGATCGCTCCGAAGATGGAGTGTCCTTCCGCATCTAGCATTTCGATGCGGACGGTGTCGCCGAACTTCATGAACGGTGTTTTGGCCTGACCGTCATTGATGGTCTCGATCATGCGGATCTCGGCAATGCAGGAATAACCGACACCACCATCGGCGACCGGTTTGCCGGGGCCGCCATCGAGCTTGTTGGAAACGGTTCCGGAGCCGATGATCGTGCCGGCTCCCAGATTGCGCGACTTGGCGGCATGGGCGATCAGCTGGCCGAAGTCGAAGGTCATGTCGATACCGGCCTGCGCCCGGCCGAATGCTGCGCCATTCAAATCGACACACAACGGCAGATTCAGCTTACCGTCCTGCCAGGCATCGCCAAGCTCGTCAGGCGTGACCGCGACCGGTGAAAACGCGGATGACGGCTTCGACTGGAAGAAACCGAACCCCTTGCCAAGTTCCGCAGGGATCAGCCCGCGCAGCGAGACGTCATTGACGATCATCACCAGTTGAATGGCTTTCAACGCATCCTCGGGGCTGACGCCCATCGGCACGTCGCCGGTTACGACGGCAATCTCGCCCTCCATGTCGATGCCCCATGCCTCGTCCCGCATCCGGATCGGATCGCGCGGAGCCAGAAACGTGTCGGACCCGCCCTGGTACATCAGCGGGTCGGTCCAGAAGCTGTCCGGCATCTGCGCGCCTCTCGCCTTGCGCACCAGTTCGACGTGATTGACATAGGCCGACCCGTCCGCCCACTGATAGGCACGCGGCAGGGGAGACAGGGCGTCATGCTCATGAAACCGGATGGTCGGCACGGCATCGTGCGACAGGCTTTCGGCCAAGAGAGCCAGCTTCGGTGCAATGGCCTTCCAGTCATCGAGTGCGGCCTGCAGCGTCGGTGCAATGTGGCTTGCATCCGTGCAGTAGGTCAGCCTCTCGTTGACCACCACCAGCTTGCCGTCCCGGCTGCCATCCTTGAGCGTCGCCAGTTTCATGTAATTCTGCTCCTTGTGTGTGTCGGCCCCGTCCGGCCAACTTTAAAGGCTTCGACGGCGACACGC
Organism: Pseudomonadota bacterium; assembly: GCA_039179715.1. GTDB lineage: Bacteria > Pseudomonadota > Alphaproteobacteria > Rhizobiales > Stappiaceae > Roseibium. The sequence goes on along the minus strand of JBCDEN010000519.1, from coordinate 779 downwards.
CGCTTCATTGTTTCAAGAGCCTGCGCCTGACCAAATGGCCAAAGCGCTCTCTCATCCCTTGTTCCAGGTTCCTTCCGGGGTCCCGTCGAATTTTTTCTCCAGGCTGTCCCAGCAGTCAATGTAATCGTCCTGTAAAGGTGCTTCGCTTGCTGCGAATTCCGTGAGGTGTTGCGGGAACCGCGTCTCGAACATGAAAGACATCGTCTTGTCGAGCTTTTCGGCCTTGAGATCCGCGTTGGACGCCCCCTCGAAGGCATTCTTGTCCGGCCCGTGCGGCAACATCATGTTGTGCAGGCTCATGCCGCCGGGAACAAAGCCCTGCGGCTTGGCGTCGTACTGCCCGTAAATATTGCCCATCAGTTCGGACATGATGTTCTTGTGATACCAGGGCGGGCGGAACGTATCCTCCATCACCATCCAGCGCTCGCGGAACAGGACAAAATCGATATTGGCCGTGCCGGGTACGCCGGACGGTGCCGTCAGAACCGTGAAAATCGACGGGTCCGGGTGATCGAACAGGATCGCGCCGATCGGGCAGTAGTTCCTGAGATCGTATTTGCAGGGTGCATAATTCCCGTGCCAGGCAACGACATCAAGCGGCGAGTGGGCGCCTGCCGGCTAGAAGTATGTGGATGTAAAGCTTACAGGCTGCCAAAGCTTTACACGCCTGTAAACATCACCGAAGCGGCCCCCACGGGAGCCTATCTAAGCCGACAAGCAACTTTAAAAGCTGCTACGGCAGCTGGGGCGACACAGCAGACCCGTACAACGGCAGCGGA
>JBCDEN010000157.1:0-7656 GCA_039179715.1 Pseudomonadota bacterium | reverse complement strand
GCTCTTCCGATCTGGCCACGCCCGGTCCCGCGTTGCCGTGTACCGTGACGGTGGCTTCCGAATTCATGCCGGCACAGTAGTAGCCGACGCTCCCGCGCACATCGACACTGACCGGCGAGTCGATGCCGACGGCAACGGCATGACTGCCGCGCGGATTCAGGACTTCAAACGATGTCTCGTTGCTGCCGTCCTCTATGTTGTGCAGGGCCTGGTTGAGCTCGCGGAGCGGCTGGACAGACAGATCGAAGGTAGGCACGGTCAATGCTCCCAGAAATAGACGGTTGCCGGTTCGGGTTCCCAGATCCTGGCGGTTTCGATGCCCGGCAGGTCTGCAAGCGCGCAATACTCGGACCCGAAGGCGACATACTGATCGGTTTCCGCCATCACCGCCGGCTTGCACGCAATCGGATCGCGAACGACGCCGAAGCCGGACTGCGTGCCGACCACAAACGTGTAGAATCCGTCCAGATCGCTGAGCCCGCTTTCCAGCGCTTCGCCAAGGGAGCTGCCCTGGTCGAGCTTGTGCGACAGATAGGCAGCCGCAACCTCGCTGTCGTTTTCAGTCTCGAATGTCTGGCCGGCCCTTTTGAGCTCGCGGCGCAGATTGTTGTGGTTGGAAAGTGAGCCATTGTGCACGAGGCACTGGTCCGGACCGGTAGAGAACGGATGCGCGCCGTTGGTGGTGACAGCCGATTCCGTTGCCATGCGGGTGTGGCCGATGCCGTGGCTTCCCGACATTTTCGCGATGTCGAAACGGGCGGCCACATCTTTCGGCAGGCCGACTTCCTTGAAGATTTCGACAGTCGAGCCAGCGCTCATGACGGTGACGCCGGGCCGAAGCTGTTTAACGGCAGTCCGCGCTTCTGATACCCTGTTTTCAGGAAGCGTGATCACCGCGTGGGTGGATTTCACCGCAATCTCGACACCTTCTCCAAGCGCCTCGGAGAGGTCTGCCTCCAGCGCCGCGAACTCGGCATCCGGGTCTTTGGACTGAACGGTGATCTTGCCCCGGTCACCGACACCATGCGTGTAGATGGCGATGCCCGCGCTGTCCGGGCCGCGCCCCGTCATCGTGACGAGCATCTCCGACAAAAGCCGCCCGAGTTCCGGCTCCAGCGCTTTGTCTTTCAGAAACAATCCAACAATGCCGCACATGGCGTGCAAAACCTCCGTTTCGAATTCGGACGGACGTTATCAGGCCATTGAAAGCGGTTCAACTATGAAGAATGATTTTTTCTTGAAAGGAAAATCACCTGGAGTGCAGCAGGCCAGCATGACCCGTGTCATGTGCTCTTTTGCGGATAGGAGATGACGGACAGGTAGCGGATCGGCAGGTCGACGAGAACCTCCGGTCCATGCGGGGCATCGGCGTCGAAGAAAAGGCTGTCGCCTGCCTCCATTTCATAGCTCAGGTCTCCATGCCGGTAGATGACCTTGCCCTGGAGCATGTAGATCAATTCGGTGCCCAGGTGCTGGAATGTCGGAAACACGTCCGACTCTTCCGTCAGGCTGATCACGTAGGGTTCGACGATGACACCGCTGGTGTTGCTCTCGATGTGCCCCAGGAGATTGTACTGGTGGCCGGCCCGTGTGCCCCGGCGCTCGATTTCCACGCCTTCCCCCGATTTGACGAAGACTGCATTGCGCGGTTCTTCATAGCGCTTGAAAAGATCGGTGATGGGGATGCCCAGGGCCCCGGACACCGACTGCAGTGTTGAGAGCGATGGTGAAATCATGCCGTTTTCGAGTTTCGACAGCATGCCCACCGAAAGCCCGGTCGCCGAGGCGAGATCCGCCACCGTGATGCCGAGCTGCTTGCGGTGTTCGCGGACTTCACGTCCGATGGCAAGTTCAAGCTTCTTTTCCCGCTTTTCGCTCACCTGATGGGGATTTTGCGTGAGGCTGATCTGCGCGCCACCTGACAGGGCGGCGGGTTCCTTTGCCGCCTTTTTCCCAGATTTTCCGTTGGTTTTCATTTCAAAAACTGTCTTTCCGAGAGCGCATGCGAAGGGGCAATCGTGGCCGAGATCAGGGTTGTGGCGGAACGTGCCAGCGAGTGGAAACAGGCAAGATCCCCAGTCCTTTCGACCGGCGAAAGACCTTTAGATACAGACATCGGAGCGCCTTGTGTCAAGGCTTTCGACTCGCCTGCGGTTGGCGCATCGTGCCCTCAGCCGGTCACCGTGACCAGGAAATCGGCTCCCCGCTCAAATAGGGCGCAGCGCCAGCCGCCGCAGGGCGTTCGCCGTCAACGCGCAAGGGTGACAGCAATGTGGTGTAGCTTCTGTCACCGCGCCGGGCTTCGCCGACCATGCCGAGTTTCTGGAGGATTCCCGAATTGACCAGCTCATGCCAGTCCATGACGGGAGCGGCCCACAGACCCGCATGGTCCATCTTGTCCAGCCAGACCGCTGTCGCTTGCGAGGCGAGTGTATCCGCGAGCGTGCGGGCGATGAGGTCGCGATCCTCGAACGGGTCGAGATCCTCAAGAGATCCGCGGACATCAAGGCATTCAAAAAGGTGCTGAAGGTCATTCATCGCAATCGCCAAATAGCCGTCGGCGGTCTGATAGACACCGTAAGGTGCGGCGAGATAGGCATGGGCGGGATTGTTGCGCGGCCTGGTCGGTGTCTGCCGGCCGTCATTCAGGAATGTCGACAGCAGCTCGAACTGCAGATCGGTGATCGCCTCGATCAGGCTGGTTTCAACGACCCCGCCTTCGCCGGTTATGCCGCGCCGGACCAGCAGCGCGAGAATCCCTTGCGCAAGGGCCGCGCCAGCCAGCACGTCGTCGACCGGCAGGCCGATCGCCACCGGACCGTGCTGCTCCGCGCCCGTGAGCCACATCACGCCACTACGCGCCTGCGCGAGCAGATCCTGACCAGGCAGGGCGGCCCAGTCGTTGTCGGTGCCATAGCCCGAGATGGAGCCGTAGACGATGCGCGGGTTCCGTTGCCTGACGGTCTTCGCGCCGAAGCCCAGCCGCTCGATGACGCCGGGCCGGAAATTCTGGACGACGACGTCAGCATCGTCGATCAGTTCCCAGACCTGCTGCCGGTCCGTTTCCGACTTGAGATCGAGCGCGAGCGAGCGCTTGCCGCGGTTGATGGCGTGGAAGATCGTGCTTTCCCCGTCAATGAGAACGTCCGAGACATAGAGGTAGCGGGAGAGATCACCCTTGCCGCAACGCTCGATCTTGATCACGTCCGCGCCCAGATCGGCAAGGCGCAGTGTGGCATAGGGGCCAGCGAGAAACTGACTGAAATCGAGGATCTTAAGACCTTCCAGCGGCGCACTGCTCATGTCAGTCGTCCTCCCGGAAGCTTGCCGCGAAGGCGGTGTCGAGCGCTCCGATTGCCTCGTCGACACCGGTTTTGCCCGTCAGAGCCGCGTTGACGATCTCCGAGCCTTCCTGCTGGAAGGCCATGTAACCGTTGTGCCGGGGCCGCAACCAGGCGGCCTCATGCGTCAGTCTGGTGTTCCAGTAGGCGTTGAGAACCGGTTCGTTCACCTCCGCGCTTGCCCAGGCGACTGCATTGCCGGGCTGGCCGTTTGCCTGCGCATAAATGCCCGACTGGCAGTCAGCGCCTGCAACCCAGGCGACGAACCGGCTGCAGATTTCCGGCTGCGCGGTCCGGCTGGAAATGGCGAGACCTGTTCCTCCGAGCGCGGAGCCGACCGGACCGAATGGGCCGAGCACCGGAATGTCGGTAAAGGCCAGGCGATGCGTGCGGTAACCCGCGTTGGCATAGCCCTTGTAGAGATAGGTGAGCGGTGCCAGCCGCAGCGACCTGTCCTGCGCCAGCCGGTCCATCGCCGCGATCGGGTCCATCTGGAAACAGTCCGGATCGATATGATCGGTCACGGCCTTCAATTCCGAAAAGACGGTTCCGGCGATGTCGCCCGGCAGCAGACGGTCCCGGTCCGATCCGCATGGGTGGCCGATATTGGCGGCAAGCGTATAGACGCACATCAGGCAGTGTGGCGGCCGCATGGGCACGATGACGGCGCCGTCCCGCGCCGCCGTTTTTACATCCGCCCAGGTCGCGGCCCGGTCTCCGAGATCCGGGCGATGCGCCTGGACCTGCGTGGCGGCATCAACGGGCAGCGCCCATTGATGGCCGTCAATCGTGTAGCTCGCGTAGCTCTTTCCAACCGTTTCATTGGCGATCGCGGTCAGGTCCGCTTCCGCGATGCATTCGTCAAGCGCCAGCAGGCAGCCCTTACGCGCTGCGGCTCCCACATGGGGGTGGTCAATGATCATGAGGTCATATTCGGAGGCGAGTTCGTCGACGGGCGTGCTCTCAAAGCCCTGAAGCGATCTCTTGTCCCAGGTGATGGAAACACCCGGATTGGCGGCCTCGAACTGGGCGGTTGCCGCAATCAGCGGGTCGTAACCCCGGGGGTCCGACCAGGTCATTCCTTTGAGGGCGGTCGCGCCGGTCATATTCTGGTCTTTCCTTTTTCTATCGCAGCCTGTTCAGACGGCGGCACCCGCGCCGATCTTTTTCGAAATTTCCTTGCCGGCATCAATCAGCACCTTCTTGCACTCGTCGATATCCGGATCGCTGGATTTTATGAGGCGCTTCACAAACGGCACCGTCAGCGAGGCGGCGACCTCTCCGCCAAAGCCGATGATGGGAACGGAGACGTTGTGAACACCTTGAATGATCGCAGACGGGCTCTGGCAAACACCCGTTTCCGCCGCCTGCCGCACGGTGTCTTCGAACACCTCCAGCGCCTTGTCGGTGAGATTTGGGTTCTTTGAGCACAATTGCGCCCGTCTTTCGCGGGTCATCTGATAGCTCAGGCACGCGCCCGAGGAGGTGAAGACCATCGGAACACGCGCTCCCAGGCGCACGGACGTGATGTTGTTTCCCGGCGGATCGACCTGCGCGATGACCAGAATTTCACTGCCGTTGAGGATCGCAAGATGCACGGACTGGTTCAGCCTGATCGCCGTTTCTTCCATGATTTCGCCGGCAACGGCTGTCAGGCGTTTGGTCGGCGGAAAGCGATGGGAAAGCTCGAACATGCGCATGGTCAGGGAATACCGTTCGCTGGTGCTGTCCAGCATCACGTAGCCGCGGCTCTGCAGAACGGCCAGCATGCGATAGATCTCGCTTATGGATCGGTTGAGCGCCTGGGCGATTTCCGCCTTTTTCAGCCCCTGCGACTGCTCGGCCAGGAGTTCCAGAATGTCGAGCCCCTTCGACAAAGCGGGTGCGCTGTATTTCAGGTTCGGGTCGGCCTCGCCGCTTTCCTTGCTGTCCTTGGTTTTCTCCGACACCGGGCACCCCTTGTTTCACGTTCAATAAGCCAGACCGGGACTGTGTGCCTCACAGCTGCCACAGCCTGCAAGCGTTGATGCGGTAAAGCGCGTTCCTTTCGTCATCGGACCAGCTTGCGGTCAGGTTATGCGTGGCGGCCACCCAGATCGCGAGGCCGCCCCCGAGATTGCACACCGGGCTGTCGGAGCCCCATATGATCCGGTCGGCGCCGAAGGCCTGCACCGTTTCATCGACATAGGGCCTGATGTCATCCAGGGTCCAGGTGTCCGGATCGCCATAGGCGATGACCCCGGAAATCTTGGCAGCCACATTCGGCCTTTCGGCAAGCGCCTTTATGCCGGCACGCCACGGGTCGAAAGACTGCGCGGCAATATCAGGAACGCCGCAGTGATCGAGGACGAACTGAACGTCAGGGCAGTGGTCGACGAGTTCGAGCGCGAGGCCGTGTTGCCGGGGGAAGACGCACAGATCAAATGTCAATCCCGTGTCCGCCATGCGCTTGATGTTGTCCCGAAAGGTCGCCGTCGCGCTTGTCCCGTCGGGCGCGACATGCAGAACCCGCCGCAATCCCTTGACGGTGGGATTGTCCGCCGCGCGTTCAAGGAAGGCGGGAAAATCCGTGTTTTCCGGGCGGCATGATGAAATGGCACCGCGCAGCAAGCTGTCCGGCTCCGCCATCAGCTCCTCGATCATCCGGGTTTCGTCTTCAATCAGCGGCTCGGCGACGTCGACTTCCATATGAAGGCAGCCCTCGATCCCGAGCCGGCCGGCGTTGCGGGTGAAGGCGTCGAACCGGCTGTCCTGGTTCAATGCCGCGACGTCTTTCAGCCATGGATAGTCCAGCCGGTCCCGGTAAATGAGATGCAGGTGTGTATCGAACAGCATGGTGAGATCCTCCATTTCCAGATAATCGTAGACTAAATATAAAAGTCAAGTTTATATATGAATTATTGACGCGAAAGGCAGGGCTGACCTTCGCCGATAAACGGGAGGAACAGATGGGTAATCACAGACTTAAATCGCTGCTATGCGCGACCGCGCTGGTGGCTGTTGCCGGCAATGCTGCTGCCGGTGAATTCGACGGCGTGACGCTTCAGGCCAAGCTGATCGGCGGTCAGCAATACGAGGCGCTTTATGCCCGCATCGGTGAATGGGAAGACAAGACCGGTGCAAAGGTCGATGTCATCTCGAAGAAAAACCACTTTGAACTCGACAAGGAATTCAAGTCAGACCTCGCCGCCGGCACGCTCGGCTGGTGCGTCGGATCCAACCACTCCTCGTTTGCGTCCCAGTATCCGAGCCTTTACACGGACCTGACACCCTATCTGACAGCAGACTTCATCGCTGAATATGTTCCGTCCAACATCGCCGCCTCCAAGATCGGCGATGCCCTGGTCATGCTGCCGCGGGCGCAGTTCGATGTGTCGGCTCTCTATTACCTGAAATCCATCTACGAAGACGAAGACAACAAGGCGGCCTACAAGGCCAAGACCGGCCGGGATCTGGCACCGCCCGACACCTGGGACGAGTACAAGGAACAGGCGATCTTCTTCACCGACGCCCCGAATTTCTACGGCACGCAATATGCCGGTAAGGACGAGGCGATTGTCGGCCGGTTCTACGAACTGGTGATCGCAGAAGGCGGGCAGCTTTTCAATGACGACTGGTCACCTGCCTTCAACTCCGACGCAGGCAACCGCGCGCTGAAGTGGTTCGTTGATCTTTACGAGGCCGGTGCCGTTCCTCCCGGCACGACCTCCTATCTCTGGGACGATCTCGGTCAGGGCTTTGCGTCGGGAACGATTGCATTGAACCTCGACTGGCCGGGCTGGGCCGGGTTCTTCAATGGCGAGGATTCTTCCAAGGCGGCCGGAGATGTCGGCGTCAAGGTACAGCCTGCGGGCACCGCCGGCGTGCGTACGGGCTGGTCCGGGCACCATGGCTTTTCCGTAACGGAGTCCTGTGACAACAAGGACGCCGCCGCCTCCCTCGTTGCCTGGTTGACCAACGAAGACAGCCAGAAGCTGGAAAGTTCCGCGGGTCCCTTGCCGACACGCACGGCTGTCTGGGACCACGTCGTTTCCTCGGCTGAGGGCGACGCCTACCGGACCGAGGTGCTCAAGGCCTTCCAGGCGGCGGCATCGCATGCGTTTCCGGCTCCGCAGACACCATACTGGATCGAAGCAACCAACCTCATCTATCCCGAGCTGCAGGCCGCAATCCTTGGCGACAAGTCGATCGACGATGCCTTGAGCGATGCCTCCGAAGCGGTGGATGAAATGATGCAGGAAAACGGCGTCTACTGACGCCGGCAATTGACCGGGGAATGCGTTCCCCGGTCCCTTTCCGGGCGCGGCCCGGCATC
>JBCDEN010000814.1:0-1893 GCA_039179715.1 Pseudomonadota bacterium | reverse complement strand
TTGCCGGCAAATCCGGGTTTCTTTTCGATGGTGAATCCCGCGGCCTGCAGATTGCGGCGCACCCAGCCTGCAGCCGTATAGGTTGCAAGCGTGCCATCAGACGCAGTCAGTGCCGCTGCCCTTGCAAGAAGATCCTGGTCCCAGAGTTCCGGGTTCTTCGCGGGGCTGAACCCGTCGAGGAACCAGGCATCGATCGCTGGAATAGCTGTTCCCCCGCGCGCTCCCTCCCCGTCCCGGAGAACGAGATCCGATATCATCTCCCGGGCATCGCCGATGCCGAGCAGGAGATCCGCGCCAGCGATCTTCATCCGGTTCCAGCCCGGCTCCGGTGCCCACGTGCGAAGCAGCTGCTCGCTCAAGGCGGCAAGCGCGGGAAAAGCAAGTAGCGCCCGTTCCAGTTGGGCTGCGGACAGCGGGTGAAGTTCGAACGAAACGAACAACAGGTCCGGAGCTTTTGCCTGCGCGGCGATCAGGTCGAGCGTTGTCAGAAAATTCAGTCCGGTTCCGAAGCCGAATTCTGCGATCGTGAAGCTATGCCTGGAAGACAAGCGTTCCGGCAGCCGGTTGCCGCCGATGAACACGTGCCGCGTTTCCTCAAGCCCCCCGGCCTTTGAAAAGTAGGTGTCGCCGAAACCGATCGCTCGCGGTACATCGCCATCCAGCCAGTCAAGTTCGGGTTCCTGTTTCGACATGAAGTCCGCCCTGCCGGTTCCCGCATTTGTTTCGCGCCTGTTCAGCTTGTGCATGCGGTAAAGTCTTTGCCAAATCCGATCTGTTCTCATAAGAGAGCCGTCGATTGCATTCAATCCCGGGACCCTGCCTGACCATGACATCGCCGTCCGAAAACTCCTTCGACATAGCGGTTGCCGGGGCCGGAATTTTCGGTCTCTCGATCGCGTATCGTGCGATCACGAAAGGCCTGCGCACGATTGTGCTGGAAGCCTCGTATGTTGGTGCCGGATCAAGCGGCGGCGTGCTCGGAGCCCTGATGCCGCATCTGCCGGCACGCTGGAACCCGAAGAAGGAGTTCCAGTTTCAGTCCCTCCTCTCACTCGAAGGCCACATCCGGCAGCTTGAGGCAGAGACCGGCCTGAGCTGCGGTTATGCGCGCTGCGGCCGTATCCTGCCGCTGACAACCAGGGACAAACTGGACCATCACCTGGAACGCGCAGAGGAAAGCAGGCTTCGCTGGCATCCGAAGGTGACGGGGTTCATATATGACGTTGAGCCGGCGGGCAGCCGGTCGGACTGGCTGGACGCATCCGCTGCCCCCTTCGGCATTGTTTATGAAACACTCGCGGCACGCGTCTCGCCGCGCGGCTATCTCGCCGCGCTTGCGGCTCATGTCCGCCGCCACGCCGTCATGATGGAAAACGCGGAGGTCGCCGGCTTTGACGAGGCATCCTCGACGGTTCGCCTCGCCGACGGTGAAACGATTTCGTCCAGAACGCTCGTTCTGGCGGGAGGATTTTCGACATTCGACCTGATCGAACGCTTTACCGGCGAACGAATCGGCCGCGGGGAAAAGGGGCAGGCGTTGCTGATGGACGGCCAGGGTCTTGAGAACGAACCTGCGATCTATTGCGACGGGCTTTACGTGGTGCCGCATGGTGACGGCACGATTGCCATCGGCAGCACGTCCGACCGTGCGTTTGCCGATGCAGACCCCTCGCCCGCGCGCAGCACGGAACTCGTCGAACGCGCGACCCGTTTCTGCCCCAAGCTGGCAGGCCGGAAAGTACTCTCGGACTGGGCGGGCATTCGGCCGCGCTGCCACAAAAGGGATCCGCTCGTGGGCCGCCTGCCCGGGCATGGCTGCCTCTATGCGGCCACTGGCGGCTACAAGATTTCCTTCGGGATTGCGCACTTGATAGCGGACTGCCTGGTCGCTGA
>JBCDEN010000560.1:0-3356 GCA_039179715.1 Pseudomonadota bacterium | reverse complement strand
GGTACGCGGTTCCGGATCGCGCTGACATGCTCTTGTGAATGGCGCGGTTCGCACCCTAAGATCAGCTTTTCCATCCCATGCGCAAGGTTCGCGGAAGCGAACCGCAGCGTTATCCGGAGCCGCCATCAATGCAGCCAGTTGTTCCCTTCATCCCTGAAGCCCAATCGCACGAGCGGACCGTCTGGCAACAGGAACTGTCGCGGTCGCTGCGCGATCTGGCCGAGCTCAAACCGTTCGAAACGCTGAGTGAAGAAGAGCGTCTTGCCGCGCGGGTTGCCATCGTCGCCAATCCGGACCCGGCCCATGTTGCCGCCCTGCCGAACCTTGTCTGGGTGCAGAGCCTTTGGGCAGGTGTCGAACGGCTGATGTCAGAATTGCCGGAAACCGGCCCGCTCATCGTCAGGCTGGCCGATCCGCAAATGGCCGAAACCATGTCCGAAGCGGTTCTGGCATGGACCCTTTACCTGCATCGTGACATGCCCCGTTACATGCTGCAGCAGCGCCGGGGTGTCTGGCAGGAGCATTTCCTGAAGACCCCGGCCGAACGGACAGTCGGCGTTCTGGGTTTGGGAAATCTCGGGAGTGCCTCCGCGCAGCGCCTGAAAGCCAACGGCTTCACGGTCACGGGCTGGAGCCGGTCGGCAAAATCCGTCGGCGGTGTCCGCAGTTTCCATGGACCGGACGGGCTGAGGCAATTGCTCGGCGAAGCCGACATCGTTGTTGTTCTGGTGCCGCTGACCGATGCAACGCGCGGTCTGCTCGGTGAGGACGAATTCAGGGCATGCAAGGAAGGCGCCGCACTCATAAATTTCGCCCGTGGACCGGTGATCGATACCGACGCGCTGGTCGGCACGCTCGATGCGGGCCACCTTTCCCATGCCGTGCTCGACGTCTTTGACGAAGAACCCCTGCCATCGGACAACCCACTGTGGCGCAACGAGAAAGTGACGGTGCTGCCACACATTTCCGCGCCGACGATCATCAGCACGGCCTCTAGGCTTGTCGCCCGGAATCTGCAGGCATTCCTGGAAACGGGCACCGTGCCCGAGCACGTCGACCGCAAGCGCGGTTACTGATTGTCCGGTGCCGATGCGTCGCAATAGTGTCAACAACCACGCGTTATCAGGCATCGTGTTTCACACCAAATGAAAGTCCATCATGTCGACCCTTCCGATCCTGGGCGCAGCGCTCAATGTCCAAACCCTGGAAACCCATCGCAAGCTCATGCTCGACAAGCCGAGGGATCTTGAGCTTCAGGATTTCTTTCCAGGCGAGGTGCTCAACGGTGACTGGACCCCGCTTGTGCAACGCGCGAAGACATTGCTTGACGGACACGAAGGCCGTCTGGGCATCCATGGTCCTTTTTGGGGGTTTGCGCTCGATGCCGTGGACGTCGACGTGCGGGAAATTGTCAAAAAACGCCTCCTGCAGGGTTTGACGGTCTGCGAGGCGCTCGGCGCGACTCACATGGTCGTGCACAGCCCCTACTCCAATTGGGACCACACCAATCTGGACAATTATGAAAACGCGCGCGAGCGCAAGATCGACCTCTGCCACCAGACCATGAAGGACGCGGTGAAGCGGGCGGAGAATATCGGATGTGAACTCGTCATTGAAAACATCGAGGACAGGGATCCCCATCTGAGGAAGATACTTGCGGACAGTTTCGGATCCAGAATGGTGAAAGTCTCGATCGACACGGGCCACGCCCATTACGCCCACGGAACGGCGGGAGCGCCGCCGGTTGACTATTACGTGAAAGCAGCCGGCAATGCCTTGCGTCACGTTCACCTGCAGGACGCCGACGGCTATGCCGACCGTCACTGGGCGCTCGGCAAGGGGTCCATCAACTGGCACGCGGTGTTCGCGGCGCTTGCGAAACTCGACAGCAATCCGCGCCTCATCATCGAGGTCAGGGACCACTCCGATGTGCCGGTTTCGATCGCGAATATGACCGCGCTCGGACTGGCGCAATAAAGCCGTTTTCTGCTCCCCGGACCCGACCCCACAAATTTGTGAAGAGGCGTTAGAAGACAGGTCACCAGCCGTTGCCTACTTAAAGTCGGAACCGGGGTGTGTTTTGGCATTCCTCGACCAGAACGGGCTCTTGCAAAGGTGTACTGACAAATATGCTGGAACTGCCGCTTGCGTATCTTGCCGGTCTTCTGACCCTGATCAATCCATGTGTATTGCCGGTACTGCCGATCGTGCTGGCATCGGCACTCAATGCCGACAGGCGCGCGCCCATCGCACTCGCCGCCGGAATGAGCGTTTCCTTCGTCACTTTTGGGATGCTGGTCTCCACCCTCGGCTATGCCATCGGCCTGACGGAAGATGTCATGGCAAGGGTCGGCGCGTCGCTGATGATCGCCTTCGGTCTTGTGCTGCTCGTCCCCGCCTTCAGCCAGCGGTTTGAACTTGCCGCCGCCGGACTGTCCGGCTCGGCGGGGCAAAGATTGCAAACGACCGACACCAGCGGTCTGCGCGGGCAGTTTCTCGGCGGAGCGCTTCTCGGTGCGGTCTGGTCGCCCTGCATCGGCCCGACGCTTGGGGGCGCCATCGCCCTAGCCTCGCAGGGGGAAAGCCTGCTTTGGGCCGCCGCCATCATGTGCTTCTTTGCACTCGGCGTGTCGACGCTGATCGTCGGTCTCGGTCTCGGTGCCGGCGAAACCGTCCGCCGCAGGGCCGACAAACTGCGCGGCGTGGCCGAGAAATCCAAGCCCCTGATGGGGGTCGTATTCATCGCAGTCGGCGTGTTGCTGCTTCTCAACGTCCACAAGATGTTCGACGCGTGGGCGATGAGTGTCATGCCGATCTGGCTGCAGGATCTTTCAGTCCGGTTTTGATCATCAATCGAAAGGAACGAACATGAATCGCCGTCGCTTTCTCATGACAACCGCAGGCGCTGCCCTCACCGCGGCGCTGATGCCCGCACCGGCGCTGGCAAGCGGCATGGTCGACTATGCGCCAGGGCTCATCCAGAAGCACCTCGCGGCAGGCAAGACCGTCTTCGTCGACTACGCCGCCTCATGGTGCAGCACCTGCGCGCGCCAGGAGCGGGTCATCAATGCCCTGCGCCAGGCCAATCCGGCCTACGATCAGGCAATCGTTTTTGTGCGGGTCGACTGGGATTCTTATGGAAGACATGAAGTGACAACGTCACGCAAGATCCCGCGCCGCTCCACCCTGCTCGTGCTCAAGGGCGACCAGGAACTCGGCCGCATCGTCGCCGGCACCAGCGAAAAGCAGATCAAGGCGCTGCTGGACACAGGCTTGCAGGCCGGCAGCTGACAGCGCTGATAGGGTCCCCGGGATAAAGTCCAGACTTTGCCTCCGCGCATCTGCGCGGAGGCTTC
>JBCDEN010000834.1:0-1743 GCA_039179715.1 Pseudomonadota bacterium | reverse complement strand
GCGTTGTCTCGGACGTCAAGCTGGAAGGCGAGGACGGCCTGTCTCTTCTGCGCCGGATCGGTGATCTGGACGGGGACCTGCCGGTCGTGCTCATCACCGGACACGGCGACGTGCCGATGGCCGTGGAGGCGATGCAGACCGGTGCCTACGACTTCATAGAAAAACCCTTCGACCCGGATCACATCGCCGAGGTGGTGCGCCGCGCCGCGGATAAACGTGCGCTTGTTCTGGAGAACCGGGCGCTCAAGAAGCAGCTTGCCGATGGTGCGGGCCTTGAAAGCCGTCTCATTGGAAACAGCCCGGCAATGCACACGTTGCGCAAGCAGATCCTGCATTTTGCCAGGACCGACGCCGCCGTGCTGATCACCGGTGAAACGGGCACCGGCAAGGAGGTGATCGCCCAGGCGCCCCACGATTTCAGCAACCGCATGGACGGGCCGTTCGTCGCCATCAATGCGGCGGCCTTGCCCGAAGCCATGGTCGAGGCGGAGCTTTTCGGGCATGAGGCCGGGGCTTTCACGGGGGCGGACCGGCAGCATATAGGCCGCATCGAAACAGCGCATGAAGGGGTGTTGTTTCTGGATGAAATTGTTTCGATGCCGCTCGCATTGCAGCCGAAATTGCTGCGCGTGCTGCAGGAACGCAAGGTCGACAGGATTGGCGGTGCCCGATCGGTCGACGTCGATATTCGCCTCGTCAGTGCGTCGAACCTCGATCCGCGCGAGGCCGTTACCCGTGGCCGGCTGCGCGAGGATCTGCTGTTCCGGCTGAATGCGATCGAACTCCATGTGCCGCCATTGCGCGAGCGGGGGCGCGACTGTCTGCTTCTGTTCGATACCTTCCTGAACCGGCTGGCCGCCCAATACGGCCTGAACGCGCCGGACGTCTCCGCGCGCGACGAAGCGTTCCTGCAGACTTATCCCTGGCCCGGAAATGTCCGCGAATTGCGCAACGCGGCCGAGCGTTTTGTCCTGAATGCCGGTGTCAGCCCGCAGCCGCTGGAAATCCTCGTCACCGGCCAGAAAGGGCTTGCCCCACCGAAGGCGGAAGGCGGTCTCAAGGCCCTGATGGATGAATATGAGCGCAATCTGATCGAGAGCGCACTCCGCCGGCACAAGGGGCGCATCGCGGACGTCTTGAGGGAACTCAATCTTCCTCGACGGACATTGAACGAGAAAATGACACGTCATGGCCTGTCGCGGGATCAGGCGGGCGGGGCTGACTATTCGGACGGCTGAGCGGAAACTTGCCGACTGGCAGCGGCAATCGGCAAGATCTTGCCGATCCTCTATTGTTCTGCTTGGAGGAGGCTTGGAATAAGCCCAGCATTTCTCCCAATTCCCCTATTTGCGCGTGACTGGCACGGAGCATGCTTTAAGCTGATCGACTTGGAACCGGTCCGCGCGTCGAAATGCCCGCGGGTTGAGCGTCCAAGGACAATGAGCACAATCTTTGGGAGGATTTCATGCTCTTCTCTTTGAAGTCCGCAACCGCAGTTTCCGCGGTCGCGCTTACGGGCATTTTTGCCACAGAAACATTCGCCGCCGACCTGACCTGGAACGTGTCGCTCTGGGGCAAACGCCGCGCCTTTACGGAACACGTCGAAAAACTTGCTGAAGAAGTCGCAGCCAAAACGGACGGCAAGTTCGAAATCAAGCTGCATTACTGCGGAGCGCTGTCCAAGTCGCGCGAGAACCTGGACGGAATTTCCTTCGGCGCATTCGAAATGGCGCAATTCTGCGC
>JBCDEN010000783.1:0-2099 GCA_039179715.1 Pseudomonadota bacterium | reverse complement strand
TCCTGTCAGGATGGCCGGATACCGGGGGACCCCGTTTCCGCAGAGCAGGAGAGAAAGATGTCAGCGCACATGACGGCAAACGGCCAATCGGTCCAATCAGGGGATGTGAACATTTCCACGCCCCGCTACGGCTCTGCTGCCCGTTTGCTGCATTGGGCCGTCGCCGTGCTCGTGCTGTTGACCTGGCCGCTCGGTCTCATGATCGGTTTTGCCAAAAAGGACGTCGTTTCCGCCTTCTACCTGCTGCATGAAAGCTTCGGCTTCGTGATCCTGTGGTTGATGCTTCTGCGGGTCGGCAACAAGCTTGTCGCCCAGGCGCCGCCGCACGAGGGTCCGGCCGTCGAGCGCGTCGCCGCAAGCATGGTTCACGGACTGCTGTATGCCTTCCTGATCATCATGCCGGTGTCCGGTTTTCTGGCGACCAACGCGCACGGATTTCCCCTGAACTGGTTCGGACTTGTCCAGGTCTGGAGCCCGATCGGCAAGAGCCCCGACATTGCCTGGACGCTGTCCGCCATTCACGAATGGAGCGCCTGGATCCTGCTTGCCCTGTTCGCGCTTCACATCGGTGCGGTTCTTTTTCACCACATGCTTAAAAAAGACCAGACACTTTACAAGATACTTTAGCCTTTGAGACTGCACCGAAGAAGCGCGTGGGCGGCCGGCACATTGGGGTGCCGGCCGCCGCCTTTCCTGGCCCGTCCGTTCATCTCGTCGCGCCGGGCACAAGCGGGACGGACGGATTCTCGTCTGACCGCCACAGGCCGACGGTCAGGTCCTGTTGCCGCCCGCGGATTGTAACCGTCACCTGGCGCGGGGCTGTGAGCCCCGCACCGGACAGGGCGGCGGCGTGCATCAGGTCGGCCGAGAGCACGACCGAAGCATCATGGTCCTTGGCCACCTCCAGAAGACGGGCGGCCACGTTGACACAGTCACCGGTAGCCGCGATCTGTTGCTGGCTGTCATGGCCGAGGCGCGACAGGACCACCTGCCCGACATGCGCACCCACCCGCACGCGGCTGATACGCCCGCTCATGCCCGTTTCTTCGATCCATGCGCCGACGGCGCGCTCCAGCAGAAAACTGCAGTGCGCGGCGTTTTCCGGATCGTCTTTCGACGCATCCGGAATTCCGAACCCGAGCATTGCACCATCGCCCATGAAGTCGAGCACGACGCCCCCGTACCGGCTGACGACATCGACGACAATGGTGTGAAAGTCCTTCAGGAAATCGCGCGTCCTGACGGGCCCAAGCGCCTCGCTGAGACCGGTATAGCCGGACAGATCGATGAACAGCATCGCGGCGGTTTGCTCTTTGGGTACCGCCAGAAAGGAAGGGTCTTCGGCGACACGGCCGGCAAGTTTCGGTGACTGGAAGCGGCTGAGAGCTTCTCGAGCGCGCGCCATTTTCTGGGACCGGAGACGTTCGAACACCTGCCGTGCCAGGAGGAGGCCGATCACCGGAGGCAGGCTGGCGGCAAAGGGAAGGGCCGCGTTCAGCCACTGCCCTTGCCCGAACAGTACCAGTGTGAGGACAAGCCAGCCTGAGAGCAGGGCCAGATAGAAAATGACCGCTGGCGCGAGTGGTAGAAACGCGATGGCGGCAACGCCGGCAAGCGTGATCGTCAGCGTCGCTGCAGCGTCGGTGAGACGCAGTGTGCTGTTGCGCGTGAGAGCCGACCCGTCAAGGAGATTGGCAATGCCTGTTGCCTGGATTTCGACCCCCGGCAGAACCGGGTCGAACGGACTTGCGAACCGGTCACCGACGGCCGTTGCCGTCACACCGAGAACGGCGAGGCGGCCGTGCAGATCGACCGTTTCATCGCCCAGGAGACTTTCGGCACTGATCGTTTCGATGGTTTCTGCGGGGCCGTAATAGTTGAGGGCAAGATGCCAGCCCAGATCAAGGGGCAGTTCGCGATCGCCGATGCGCACACCGTCTGCAGTCATGCTGGGCGTTTTGCCGGAACCAAGCTCGAGAGCCTTCAGGCTGAAGGCAGGTTGAAGGCCGCTGTCTGAAAGGAAGATCAGCGGAATATGCCGCGGTGTGCCACCGCCGTCGGTCACGATGTTCACGAGACCTTCGGTGGCAACGTCCGCG
>JBCDEN010000847.1:0-1643 GCA_039179715.1 Pseudomonadota bacterium | reverse complement strand
GAAAGGCTGGACACGATCGTCGAGGAGATCGAAAACAGCCGGCCGGCGGATATGGCGGAGGAAAGCTGGAGCCGGTTCAAGGACCCGGCGCTCCGCGGGCTGCTCATCTTCTCCGTCCTTGCGTTCTTCCTGCAGCAATTCAGCGGGATCAACGTGATCCTGAACTACGCGCCCCAAATCCTCGAAAACGCCGGTTTCGAGGGTCTTGCCAACGAACTCGTCGCAACGATGGGTATCGGTGCTCTCAACATGAGCGTGACGATCCTCGCGATGATCGTTGTCGACCGTCTCGGGCGGCGCCCTCTTTTCATCTTCGGTTTCCTCGGCGCTTTCCTGAGCATGGCTCTTGTCGCGGTGCTGTTCCAGTTGGACGACAACAATCTTGCCTGGCTCTCGCTTGTCGGCCTGTTCTCATTCGTCTTCTTCTTTGCCATCAGCCTCGGCCCCCTTCCCTGGCTCTACATGTCGGAGCTGTTTCCCCTTGCGCTGAGGGGAAAAGGCATGGTGGTCGCGTCGATTTCCAACTGGCTATGCAACTTTCTGGTCATTTTTCTGTTTCCGGTGCTCGCGGCCGCCCTCGGCGAAGCGTTGACATTCGGCATGTTTGCCGCCTGCTGCGCCTTCGGCATCTGGTACGCCTGGAGCTTCGCGCCCGAAACGCGCGGTCTGGTGCTGGAGGAAATCGATCAGACGATCGCTGGCACGCCTGAAAGCAGTAAAACCGGATAGCGGACCACCGAACAAATAAAGCCGGTGCAGGCGTCGACCTGCACCGGCTTTCCTTCAGGCTGCCCCGGAAGTGTGGATGCCAGGCAACCCGGAGGAACTTGTTCCTATTGCGCGGCCACCGTGCTTTCGGCCAGGGTCGGATAATCCGTATAGCCCTTCTCGTTGCCACCGTAGAGCGTATCGGGATCGAGCGGGTTGAGCGGGGCCTCCTTTGCCAGCCTCTCGACAAGGTCCGGATTGGAGATGAAGGGGCGCCCGAAGGCGACGAGATCAAGCGTGTCTGACGCAACAGCGTCGACTGCCAGCGCGCGATCGTAGCCATTGTTGCCCATTCGCGCGCCATCGAAGAGCGCATAGAGCGCGCCGAGATCGCCGCCTTGGGGAATGTCTCGCGGTCCGCCGGTCTGGCCTTCGACAAGGTGCAGATATGCCAGATCATACCCATTGAGCAGCCTGATCACGTGGGAGAATGTTGCCTGCGGATCGCTGTCTGCAATGTCATTGGCATTGGAAAACGGGCTGAGCCGCACACCGACCCTGTCACCGCCCCACACGGACACAACCGCGTCCATCACCTGCGTGAGAAAGCGCGAGCGGTTTTCAATCGAACCGCCATAGGTGTCCTCGCGCCTGTTCGAGCCGTCGCGAAGGAACTGGTCGATCAGGTAGCCGTTCGCCGCGTGCACCTCAACACCGTCGAACCCGGCTCTTTTCGCGTTTTCTGCCGCCGTGCGATAATCTTCCACAATCCCCGGAATTTCACCCGCCTCCAATGCGCGCGGCATTGGCGTATCCACGAACCGGGTGCCGTCGAATGTCTTGGAGTTCGCGGCTATCGCGGACGGCGCAACGGGATCGACACCGCCGGGCTGCAGGACCGGGTGGGAGATCCGGCCGACATGCCAGAGCTGAAT
>JBCDEN010000265.1:0-6091 GCA_039179715.1 Pseudomonadota bacterium | reverse complement strand
GTATCTGAACCAGGAAGACACCGTTCTGATCGCGACCGCCCTGTTCCGGGTCGTGACCACCCTCGGTGACGTGCTGCTGTTTCTGGGAAGCTGGCTGAACGTGCCGCGCGGAGCCTCGGCCGGCGGGACCCCCAACAACTGAAAAGGGCGGCCCCTGCCGCCCTTCCATGCCTCAAGCCGATTGAGCTGCCGGCTACTTCAGATTGCCGCAGAAACGCTGGATACGCTGACACGCTTCTTCCAGCGCCTCGGTCGAGGTCGCATAGGAAATGCGGAAATTCGGACCCAGGCCAAAGGCCGACCCATGCACGACGGCAACGCCTTCCGTTTCCAGGAGTTCGGTCACGAAATCGGCATCGTTTTCAAGAACCTTGCCGGACGGGGCGGTCTTGCCGATCGTGCCTGCGCAGGACGGGAAAACGTAGAAGGCGCCTTCCGGGACCGGGCACGTGATGCCGTTCGCCTGGTTCAGCATTGAGACCACGAGGTCGCGCCGCGCCTTGAAGATCTCGTTGTTCTTCGGAATGAAGTCCTGGGTGCCCGAAAGCGCTTCGACAGCCGCCCACTGCGCAATTGAACTGGGGTTTGACGTTGACTGCGACTGCACCTTGGCCATGGCCTTGATCAGGTCGGCAGGCCCGCCGGCATACCCGATGCGCCAGCCCGTCATCGCGTAGGCCTTGGAAACGCCATTGACAGTCAGCGTGCGATCGTAGAGCGCAGGTTCGACCTGTGCCGGCGTCGTGAACTTGAAATCGTCATAGACGAGATGCTCGTACATGTCGTCGGTCATGATCCAGACCTGCGGATGCTTCATGAGCACATCGGTGAGCGCCTTCAGCTCGGCTTCCGTGTAGGCCGCGCCGGACGGGTTGGAAGGCGAATTGAAGATCAGCCACTTGGTGCGCGACGTGATGGCCGCGTCAAGCGCCTCGGGCGTGATCTTGAAGGTGGACTTGTCCGCTTCGACGATCACCGGCTCGCCGCCGGCCAGAAGCACCATGTCGGGATAGCTGACCCAGTAGGGTGTCGGGATGATCACCTCGTCGCCCGGGTTGATGGTCGCGACAAGCGCATTGTAGAGCACCTGCTTGCCACCCGTACCGACCGTGATCTGATTTGTTGCGTAGGTGAGCCCGTTTTCCCGCTTGAACTTCTCGGCGATCGCCGCCTTCAGTTCCGGAATACCGTCAACGGCGGTGTATTTCGTCTTGCCTTCGTTGATGGCCTTGATTGCAGCCGCCTTGATGTTTTCCGGGGTGTCGAAATCCGGCTCGCCAGCGCCGAGACCGATCACATCGCGGCCAGCAGCTTTAAGCTCGCGCGCCTTGTTGGTGACAGCGATGGTCGCAGAAGGTTGTACACGCGCCAATGCGTCAGCAAGAAAGCCCATAATGTCCTCCAGGGGGAAACGGGATTAACAGCGCGCGGACCGTAGAACCGTGCGTGTCAGAAGACAAGAGACAATCGGCATCCCCCCGGGCGGCGTGACAGTTTTTTTGCTGGCCGCAAACCCCGGCAAACGATCAGCTGCGCGTTTCGAGAATGAGCTTGGGTTCGTCCGTCTCGCTGTCGATCATGCTGCACTTGAACCGTTTCTTCTTGGTCCCGCTCTTTGTCTTCACCTCGACAGCGAGGGGAACATCGGACTCCTGCTTTGCCGCTCCGAGCATCGACTGGAAATCGGCATCTTCGAAAAGCGATTCCGTAACAGCTCGATCCTCAAGACTCTCCGAGGTCAGGCTGTAGGTTTTCATGGCAGCGTGATTGGCGGCGATGATAACACGCGTCTGCGAGTTGATGACCAGCATGGGCGCACTGCAGACTTCAAAGACTTCGGCGAAATTGACGTCGCCGCCGATATGCCCTGCGGAAAACAGAACGCCGCCGACGGTTCCGCCCATGCGGAAATACATGGCGTCATACTTGAGATCGATGCTGTCACTGGCTGCAAGCAGGAACTTGCCGCGCCCCGTCGCGCTCGCGCGCCGTGTCAGGGCTGCCAGCGTCAGCGACACGATCGTGCGGCCGACCCGGTTCTGGATATGGGCAACGTTGCGTCCGAGGATTAGCCGAACGTCGTCGATCTGAAAACTTCTGAGGAAGCCGTCGCTTGCAAAGCGGACATAGCCGAAATTGTCGACCAGAAGAACAATCCGGGAAGAAGAAGCGACAAAATGCTGAAGGATCGGTGCGATACCGAGCGCGATCTTGCCTGGATTGTCGTCGGATTCACCAATCGAGGGAAAGCAGATTGCCAGGATCCGGCCGTCCGACAGTTCGTAACGGTAGGCGACGATGGGGATGCCCGGAATACGATGGTCCGGTCCGCCGCCGACATCGAAAGGTCCCGCACGCCCTTCCCTGATCGCCCCCTGGACCAGTCTCAGGATCGTCTTCTTGTCTTCCGCCGCCAGATGCCGCAAGGCGTCATTGGACGGGGCTTCCTGCAAATCCTTGACTTCGCTGTCGAAATTCTGCGATCCGATTTCGTGCCACAAGATCGTTTTCTTGTTGATGTCGGCGATGAAAAATTGAAGACCGGACAGCGACAGCGCAGGGGCTTCACCCTGCACATTCTGCGGTTGCGCCTGACCTTTCGGCGGCGTGTCGGACTCCTGCGACTGTTGCGGCAAAGCGTTTTGTGCTTCGTTGAGTGTCATATTGTGCCCGACCTGTTTAACCGGCTTTTCCTGCCTTGGACCATCACACAAAAAAGCAAACAAAGACTAAAGCCTTAAGACGAACAGGCAGCGCCGGGCTTCTGTCGCAAGGTTTCAAGACTTGCGTTACCGCGCGGGTTGGCCCTGAGGAGGCTCTGTTGCCGCATTGTCGTCACGAAATCACACACTGATTGCCCGATTGCGGTCTGTCTCGCGGCCCAATTTTCCTCGCATATGCAATGTGCGAGAAGACAGGAGTTCACATGGCATTCGTGACTGCATCAGACACGCCGGAAAAGGTGCACAAGGCAGGGCTGTCTCCTGTCCTGCTCTTCATGGTGGCGATCGCATTGCTGATGGTGATGTCCTTCGCGATTGCGCCCTCCTTGCTGCTTCCGCTCTCGGCCTTCCTCGCGATGGCGGCCGTGACACATCTGCTTGGGGTCCGCCTTTATGAGGATCTGAGGCAGGCGATCGATCGCGACGGTTAGAGCATCAGGCGATAAGAACAAGAAGACCGGTTTCAATCCATCATGGCGAATACTGAACATCTGAGCCGTCGGGACAATCGCTCCCGCCGCAGCGATCTGCGTGACGCAAAGCCGCTGCTGCAGGCTATCTTTCTCGGCATGACGCTTGCGGTCGGGCTGGTTGTGGCAGCTGCCATGGCAAACTCGGACGCCGAAGAGGCAATCGAGTCCGGAACTCCGGTGATCGAACAGAACCTGCACCCCGGTGACGGTCCGTCAGCGGGAAAATAGTTCCGCGAATTAGAAAAACTGCAGCGCCAGCAGCGCGACGACAATGTAGCGGCTCGTTTTCGCAATCGCGACCAGCGTCAGAAACACCCAGAATGTCTCTTTCAGGACACCGGCCGCCAGCGTCAGCGGATCACCGATGATGGGTGCCCAGCTCATGAGCAGGCTCCAGCGGCCGAAGCGGCGATACCAGGCCGTCGCCTTGTCCAGCTTGTGCGGCTTGACCGGAAACCATTTCGCATCGGCAAAACTGGCTGCGCCGCGCCCGAGCGCCCAGTTCACCACCGAGCCGAGCGTATTGCCGAGGCTTGCCGTGGCAACCAGCAGGGCAACCGGCGCCGTTTCCAGATAGATCAAACCTGAAAGGCCAAGTTCGGACTGAATCGGAAACAGGGTGGCGGCCAGGAAGGATATGCCGAAAAGACCGAGAAGACTGCTGTACATGACACGGGCTGCATACACGCGCCGGGCCACGTTCATCAAGACATTCGAAAGTCAAAAATCAGCGGCTGCGGGCATGGGAACCGGCGGCGCATGCCGGGCCCCGGCGAGCGGAACCCGGCAATTCTCTCAAGACGCGCGCGTCTACGCGGCCTGAAGGACGGAATTTCTGAACAGGGCGCTGTTGGCGGCGACGATTGCCACGGCGTTCATCCGGTTCTTTGCCCCGAGCCGTGTAATCGCGTTGCGGATATGCACCTTTACGGTCGCCGTCGAGACGCCGAGATCATAAGCGATCTGCTTGTTGACCTTGCCTTCACAGAGCATGAGCAAAATTTCCAGCTGCCGGCGCGTGAGCTTGTCGGCAAGATTGAGCGGGCGCTGAGCGGCGCTTGCAGGTGCCACGCTTTGTGCTGAGGGAGTGGTCAGGGCATCGAGTGCGAAGTGAGCGTTCATGGCGAAGGTCCAACCTGGTGCGTTTCCATTATGACGGGCCGACTTTCCCCCAAAGTGATTAAGTTGTAAAATGTAAAACAGCGAATAGAATAGTGTTAAAAATTAGCAATTGACTGACGAGACCCCCAATGAACAAGAAGCTCTATTCAGGCCACACCCTTCGGCAGATCAGGTCGGACTTCGGGTTGTCACAGACTGAATTCGCCAGAAAAATCGGTCTTTCAACCGCTTACGTCAATCAGATCGAGAACAACAACAGACCGGTCACCGCATCGGTTCTGCTGACGATCAACAGGATATTCGGCGTCGACCTTGCCGCCTTTGAAAAGAACGACATGGACCGTGTCGTGCAGGATCTTGAGGAAGTCTTCGCCGATACCCAGTTTCACAACTCATCGGTTGGAAGGCAGGAGATCCAGGAACTCGTCTCCAGGGCACCGGCCGTAACCCAGGCGATCATGGACCTTTATGGTGCGCTGCGCAGCTATCACGACCGGGATGTTCTGGAAGACGACCTTGTTCACATGAGCGGCGCTGACGAAACGGCGGCAAGCGTGCGCAAATCCGCCTATGACGAGGTGCGCGATTTTTTCCACTACACGGACAACTATGTCGACACGATCGACCGGGCAGCGGAAAAGCTGTCCTACGAAATCAGCCTTCATACCTGCGAAAGCAAGCTTGATCGTCTGACCGGATGGCTGAAGAAACGGTTCGATATTTCCGTTGAGCAGGTGTCCGACTATCAGGGCACACTCATCCGGCATCAGGACTACACCAGGAAAATCTCGATCTACCGCGCCGTGCCGCAGTCGACCAAAAGCTTCCTGCTCGGAACAGTGATCGCGGACCTGTGTGTGAAGGACCTGATCGCAGAGGAAGTCAAACGGGCCAGTTTCAGGACGAGTTCGGCGCAGGGGATCGCGACGCTTGCACTGCGCAACTACTTCGCCGGAGCCTTGCTCCTCCCCTATGACGACTTCTTGCGCACGGCGACGGAATGCCGGCACGACATCCAGCTTTTGTCGAACAGGATGGACGCCAGCATCGAAACGGTCTGCCACAGGTTGTCGACGCTCCAGCGTGCAGGTGCAAACGGCCTGCCGTTCTACTTCGTGAAGATCGATCGCGCCGGAAACGTTGTCAAACGCCACAGCGCGACCCGTTTCCAGTTCGCCCGCTTCGGCGGATCATGTCCGCGCTGGAATGTGCATCAGGCCTTCGAGCAGAACTCGAACAAGTTCACCGCACAGATCGCCCAGATGCCTGACGGGATCGAGTATCTTTGCATTGCGACCAGCATCACAAAGCACCAGACCGATTACCGTACCGGTGAGCGCCGTTATGCACTTGGGATCGGCTGCGAGGTCAAATACGCCGACGCGATCGTTTATGCAGACGGGCTGGCCGTGAACGATGTTTCGACATCCGAACCCATCGGCGTGAACTGCCGTATCTGCCCGCGCGATGATTGCGACCAGCGCGCCTTCCCGGCCATCGACAAGGAACCCCTGATCGATCCCGCCCAGCGCGGGATCGTTCCCTACCGCGTCTAGGTGATGGACTTATGAATGAGGACGAAAGGGTTTGAGGCGGCTTGCTTCTCGTCAAGGCGCGGCAGCGCAGGAAATGCGGCGCATTTTCAAGCCTTTCGCAACGCGGAGGAGGAGCAAGCCGGTCAAATCCGAAGTGAGAGGGAAGTGTAAAGTAAAGGTATCTTGGGAGAGAAGTGCTGTAATGTTTAAAGCTTAGGGTAAGGGCGGGTAAGAGTAC
>JBCDEN010000549.1:0-3434 GCA_039179715.1 Pseudomonadota bacterium | reverse complement strand
GATGGACCCCTTGAAGCAAACCAACGCCATGAAGGTGATCATGATCCCGGAACTGCACGGCATGGGCGGACGCGTGACCACATGGATGCCTAAGGTACCGCTGCTGATCTAGGGTACAGACTCATAAATGGCACCGATTTGGCGGCGGAAATGGCTTCACCCCGTGGCGTCAGCTTGGCTGACCGGGCCAGAAGCCCGCTCCGCGCACCCTTCCTAACGGGATTTCGCCATTTCGCATGCCAGTTCAGTCTCATTTATGGGTCCATCACCTAGACAACACCCAGTCACCCGCCCGTCATCGATGCGCTCGACACCGTGTCGCCGACGCCGATGCCGCGCTCTGCCGATGTCCCGGCGTTGAGTTCGAGAACGTATTTTGCGGGCGCACCTGAAGGAATCGTCTGTTCGGAAAAAGGCGTCGTGTCTGCCGCAATGCTGACGATCTTGCCGGCGGCATCGATATAGATGATGTCGAGCGGCAGCGGTGTGTTCTTCATCCAGAAATAGCGGTCGCCTTCCGCTTCGAAAATGAACAGCATGCCGTGGTCGGCGGCCATCTCCTCGCGGAACATCAGACCGCGCGACCGTTCTGGCGCGGAGACCGCGACTTCCACCGTGAACTGGTGCGCCTGACCGGCGCCCTGAACGGTCAGCGGTTCCGTGCGCAGCCGCTTGCCGTCATCCTGTGCAAGGGCGCTCGCGGTCAGCCCCGTGACAAGGAACAGGGCAAGGAACACTTGAAAGGCTGGGCGGAAAATTCGGGACACTGGCTTTCACCTTGGATCAGTTTGATATCGGCAGGCCTGCTGCCGCAGTTCTTTCCTGCTACTCGAATTCAGGTCTGTGGCAATATCGAGAACGGCCTGCCGGTTCCCGGACATTCGGCAAACAAAAAGGCCGGAACAAGTCCGGCCGGAAGGAAATACCGCCCTCGCGATCTCTGGTCAGTGCGAGGCGGGAATATGTGTTCCGGTTCCCATCGGCCGGATCTCGGCCGCCATGCGCCCTTTCGGCCCCTGGCCGAAACGGACCTGCACGTCCTGGCCGGGCCGCAGCTCCGTGATCCCGAAACGGCGCAATGTTTCCATGTGGATGAAGATGTCTTCCGTCCCCTCGCCCTGCGTCAGGAAGCCGAAACCTTTCACGCGGTTGAACCACTTGACCGTGGCGGTTTCGAAACCGCCTTCCGGCACAACCTGAACATGGGTCCTGGACGGTGGCAGCTGCGAGGGATGGGTCGCGGTCGTTTCGTCCATGGACAGGATGCGAAACGCCTGCAGGCCACGCGGCCGGTCGAGCACCTCGCAGACAACGCGTGCGCCCTCATAGGCGGTCTGGTATCCGTCGCGCCTGAGGCATGTCACGTGAAGAAGGATGTCGCCGTCTCCGCTGTCTGGTACGATGAAGCCATAGCCCTTGCCCACATCGAACCACTTTATTGTTCCGGCAATCTCGAATACGTCGACGGCAACATCTTCTGCCGTCGTGTCGAGCGCGCGGGGTTCCCGTGCGGTTTTCACCCCCATAGCGATAGTGTCCCGTCTCTGGTCCGCATCAACTGGCCGAGGGTGAGTTGCGACTCACCTCACGACCGATTCCTAAGAAAAGGATAACATTGCGACTTATAGCGAGAAGCGAAATTGTGGAACTAACCACAGGCCATTTACATGTTTTGATCAATTTCTTCGCCAAAACCTGAAAAAGTTTGTGCCAGCGGCGTTCGAATGACAGTAGAAGCGAGCGAATCGAGCGGCGTTTCTTGTCCATTGAGAATCACCAATTCAGCCCGGTAACGAACAGCATTCACCGGTAGTTGTGCCGCCGGGTGTACGGCCAGGGAGGTTCCCATCGCCAGAAACAGATCGCAGGACTGTGTCGCCTCGAACGCCGCTTCGAGTTCGGCCTTGGGCATCTGCTGGCCGAAACTCACAACAGCGGCCTTCAGGAGACCGCCGCATGCCGCGCAGCGCGGCGAGCGCCCCTCGTCCACGGGTCTTCTCTGATCGGCAAGCTCCGCCCGTGCTCCGCAATCCAGGCAGGTAGCATAGGTCGAGTTGCCATGTATTTCGATCAGCCTGCCTTCCGGAAACCCTGCCGCCTGATGCAATCCGTCGACGTTCTGGGTGACGAGACACTTGAGCTGTCCGGCTTCGGCCATCCGCGTGAGCGCCCTGTGCGCGGCGTTGGGCTCGGCTTTCGCGAAAAAATCTTCCATCTCGAAACGCCGGTCCCAGTCCTCGAGGCGGCTTTTTTCGGAGACGAGGAAATCCTGGTATTGAACCGGCTGGCGCTGGGACCATATCCCTCCCGGGGACCGAAAATCCGGAATTCCCGATTCAGTCGAAATTCCCGCACCGGTCAATGCAACGATGCTGAGGCCGTCATCCTGCAAAAAATCGGCTACAAAGTCTCTGGCTTCGGAAAGGCTGGTGATAAATCTCATGAGCCGGTCGGGCACCTCTGGATAGATCCCTCGATTGAGGAAAAGGACAAGCTATGCGTTATCTGCACACGATGGTTCGCGTAACCGACATTGAAGAGTCCCTGGACTTTTATTGCAACAAGATGGGCATGACGGAAATCCGCCGTCATGAAAGCGAAAAGGGCCGCTTTACCCTGATCTTCCTTGCCGGCGGGGACGATATCGAGGCGGCGAAGGCGAACAAGGCTCCGCTCCTGGAACTGACCTACAACTGGGACCCTGAAGAATACAGCGGCGGACGCAATTTCGGTCATCTTGCTTTCGAGGTCGACGACATCTACGCATTCTGTGAAAACCTGCAGACCAAAGGCGTGACAATCAACCGTCCGCCGCGCGATGGACATATGGCCTTCGTTCGTTCGCCGGACAACATTTCATTTGAATTGCTTCAAAAGGGCGAAGCCCTTGAAATCAAAGAGCCCTGGGCGTCCATGGCGAATACCGGCGAGTGGTGATTCCGGCCGGTTTTCAACATATGCAGGTCCGGAAAACCGGGCCTGCAAAAAATTGTCTCAAAGGCTCTTGCGGGCAAGTCCATTCCCGCCTATAAGCCTCCCCACGACGCAGCCGCGTCGACCGCGCGCCCATCGTCTAGCGGTCTAGGACGCCGCCCTTTCACGGCGGAAACACGGGTTCGAGTCCCGTTGGGCGTGCCATTTTCCCTCAAAAAATGAATGTGAGACGGCGGCGCATCTGGCCGTGCGCGGCTCAGCTTGTGGGCGATACGTAGCGGCCTTCGATCGCCTGGGCCGGATCGTCCCGGCCGAAAAACGTTCTGCCCGGGAATTCGCGCTGGTAGAAAGCGGCAAGGTCGTTCGCGGAAGGACCGGCATATTCAACCCTGCCATCGGGGAAGAAGACATCGAGATCGTCGTCTTCGTGATCTGAGGCGTAGGTTTCCTGAGATCCGTGCAGGATCATGTTGACGCCGATACGACCGTTCACGAAGTTC
>JBCDEN010000564.1:0-3337 GCA_039179715.1 Pseudomonadota bacterium | reverse complement strand
TCCCAGCCGAATTCGGCGACAAAGGCCGCCAGCCGGTCGCCATTGACGCCTTCCTTCTTGTAGTCGTGAAAATCGTAGTCAATGCCCGCTTCTTCCAGGAACTTGCGCGCTTTCTTGACCGTGTCGCAGTTCTTGATGCCGAAGACTTTCATGATTTTCCTTCCCGCACGGACCGATGAGCGGAAAGTTACGGTTCCTGCAAAGGGATTCAAGTCCCTGAACACTGTTTCCCCTATTCGGGTTGACCCGGCTCCGATCTCGGGTCAGAGATTTTCCAGACCTAATCCGACCGGGAACAACAACCCGTGCAAAACGTATCGACCGGGAAGACTGAATGAGCGAATCGGCAACCGCCCCGGTCAAGACGGCGCCCGCTGAAAGAAAAAAGAAGACGGGTCCGTCCTGGGGCAACTGGCGACAAAAGCTGCGCCTTTGGAGCGGGCTGATCCTGTTTGTCTATTGTCTCAGTCATTTTTCAAATCACGCGCTCGGCGTCATCTCGGTCGACAGCATGGAAGCCGCGTCGGTATGGCACTACCGCGTGTGGCGCAGCGCCGCCGGCGAATTCATACTGCTCCTTGCCGCGGTGACACATGTTTTCCTGGCGCTGTGGCGCACGTCCAGACGACGCACCCTGAAAATGCCGCCCTGGGAATTCACGCAACTTGTTCTCGGGCTCTATATTCCCTGGTCGCTGATCCCGCATGTGGGCACCACCATGGGGCTGGCCAACCAGTTCGAGTTCTCGCCGACCTACCACCAGATGCTCACGATCCTCTGGCCGCAGCACGGATTTACGCAATCCCTGCTGCTCCTGGTGGTCTGGGCCCATTCCATGATCGGCCTGCATTTCTGGCTGCGGCTTTACCCTCTTTATCACCGGTTGAAATCCGCAGCCCTCGGCTTTGCGATCGCCATGCCGGTGCTTGCGCTTTGGGGATTTATCGAAAGCGCCCGGCGGCTTGCCCTGGCAAAGGACGTCGAGCTTGAGGTCACCAGAGAGCAGTTCGACTGGCTGACAACCTTCGTGATCGAAGCGCGCTCCGTCGTCTTCGGTCTGATTGCAGCCAGCCTTATGGCGATCCTGTTCCGGTATGTCTTCGGCCTAACGGCGCGCAGGCTCACGATCACATATCCCGGAAACCTGTCGATCCGCGCAAAGCCCGGGGCGACGCTGCTTGAGATCAGCCGGATCAATGACGTCCCGATCGCCTCGGTCTGCGGCGGCCGGGCGCGCTGCTCCACCTGCAGGGTCAAGGTTCTCGACGGCGGCGCCGCACTTGCCGCGCCGGGAGCCGCCGAAAAGGCCGTACTGGCCCGCATATCCGCTGACGCAGACGTCCGGCTCGCTTGCCAGATCCGGCCGCAGCAGAATCTGGAAGTACTCCCGCTTGTTCCCGTCAAGGCAAAGGCGGAAACAACGGAGAATCTGAAGGATGCCTATTATTGGGGGGTGGAGCAGGATGTCGTCGTGATGTTCGTCGACCTCAGGAATTTTACGAAAATTACCGAATCCCAGCTTGCTTATGACGTGGTTCATCTCCTGAACAGTTATCTCGACCAGGCCTCGGCGGCCATTCGTGCCGAAGGCGGCTTTGTCGACAAGTTCATAGGCGACGGTATCATGGCCATTTTCGGAATGGACAGCGATGTGGAAATCGGCGCGCGCCAGGCGCTGCGCGCGTCACGGCGCATAGAGACCGTCATGAAGGAGCTGGAAGCGGAAAAGGGGCCGCAGTTCCAGGATCCGATCCGTCTCGGCATCGGTCTGCATCTGGGACCTGCGATCCTCGGGCGGATCGGCGCTGCCGGCACGACCGGCGGACTGACGGCCCTTGGCGATGTGGTCAACACATCGAGCCGGCTGGAAACCGAGAACAAGACACATAACAGTTTTCTCGTGGTTTCAAGGGATGTGGTCGACGCGGCGAATGTGGTCGTACCGGACGCGCATTGTGCCGAAATCAAAGTCAGGGGAAAGGAAATGCCCTTGCAAATCTTTGCCTTGAGCAGCTTAGATGCGCTCGATATCCCGGCAAACTAGATTACACATGTCCATGCGTGTGTTTTCGCGGGCACAGGAGAATTTGTGAGTACACGCCTTACGCCTCGGGAAATGCTGGAGAAACTGATCTCCTTCAATACCGTATCGGACCGGAGCAACCTGGATCTCCTCTCTTTCGTGGAAACCTATCTGGCCGAACACGGGGTCGCCAGCATGCGTGTTCCGGACAACACCGGCACAAAGGCTGCGCTGCATGCGCGCATCGGTCCTTTTGAAGATGGCGGCGTCGTTCTGTCCGCTCATACCGACGTGGTTCCCGTTGCGGGTCAGGCGTGGTCGCAGGATCCCTTTGCGGCATGGGTCTCGGACGGAAAGCTCTATGGCCGCGGCTCTGCGGACATGAAGGGATTTGCCGCCACCGTGCTCGCCATGGTTCCCGATTTCGTTGCAGCGGATCTTCAGCGGCCAGTGCATATTGCGCTTTCCTACGACGAGGAAGTGGGCTGTTTCGGTGCACCACCGCTGGTGAAGGACATGCTCGCCAGAGGCCCACGGCCAGGCTTTGCAATCGTTGGCGAACCGACAAACATGCGGGTGGTGACCGCGCATAAGGGCATCGCCGTCTACAAGACCACGATCAAGGGGCACCCCGCGCATTCCAGCCAGCTGCACCGGGGTGTTTCGGCAATCTCCGCAGCAGCCAAGCTGATTTCCTGGCTCGACGCGCGAACTTCGGAAAACAAGACGAAGGCCGATCCGAACTCCGCCTTCGAGCCTCCCTACACGACCCTGCACAGCGGCGTCATCAAAGGTGGCGAAGCGCACAACATCACGGCGCAACATTGCGAGTTCGCCACTGATTTCCGCCTGTTGCCCGGAGACAGCAAAGAGGCGTGGCTGGGCGCCTACAGGTCCTTTATCGAAGAGGACGTGCTTCCGGGCATGCTGGCAATTTCCGGTGATTGCGACATCACTGTCGAGGAACTGGCCTATGTTCCCGGCCTCTCGGAAGAAGACGATGGACAGGCTGAAACGGAAGTCCGCCGCCTGACCGGCGACAATGGCCGCCACGTTGTTGTCTACGCGACGGAAGGCGGCATCTTTCAGGAACACGGTGTCTCAACGGTCGTCTGTGGCCCGGGCTCGATCGATCAGGCCCACCAAGCAGATGAATTCATAGAACTTGTGGAATTGGACCGATGTGCCGCATTTTTAGGCCGCCTGATCGCCCGTTTATCGTAAAAAACACGCGTGAGCGGGTTTGAACACGATCACCTACAATGTCATAGTCGCCGACGGACCAGCGGCTGCATCACTCCATCACACTTCGGC
>JBCDEN010000768.1:0-2171 GCA_039179715.1 Pseudomonadota bacterium | reverse complement strand
TTCCCGGACGCGTGCGTTTGGGCAGCATCGCCGCATCGGGGAAGTCCTGCGGTTGACGCCCCGCTGGACGATGACTGGCTTCTGCAGAAGCTTGGCGGTGGCTTCGTACTTCTCGGGCTCGGTGTCGACGTTCCGGAAAGCCTGGACACTGCAGGCATTTCCGTGAAAGGACACTCTTTTTCAAACGGGGAGATCAGCCAGGAACTCAGCGACCGCTATCTGGGAAGTGCCAAAACGGCTGTCTACCTGATCCGGCCGGATCAGCATGTTGCTGCACGCTGGCTCGATTTCAGCCGGGAAGAGGTGGAGACGGCACTGAAAACAGCAATGGGATGGCAAGCACAATGACACCAGACATCACCGCACCGAAACTGGAAGCGCCGGACGCCTTTTACGCCGATTTGCTCGCCGCACACGAAGAGCTTTCGAAGGCGGAAAGCGAGACCTACAATGCACGGCTCATTCTCCTGATGGCCAATCATATTGCCGATAACGAGATTCTTCGGGAGCTGTTGGAAGCGGCGAAACGGAAGTAGACAGGCAACCACGTCTCAGTGTTTCGCGACCCGATTGTCGAAATCGAATCGGATGTCTTTTTGCATCAATCGGACCCAGAGTGGTGATCAGGGGCATGTCAAACCCGGTTTTTCGGCGCTGCTATTCATTTTAGAGATAAACGGTTGTAACAATTTTACCGAGTATCTGATTGCAACAAAATGCGTTTTCAGCCTCGATTTATTTTACCATTGAGGCACGGTCTGGCGACCGGCGCCGTGCACGAGATCAACGGCAAGGTACAGAATCTCGTGGAAGCCGCGACGAAGATCGGCGAGGTGGTCAGCCTCATTCAAGCGATTGCCGAACAGACCAATCTGCTTGCGCTCAATGCGACGATCGAAGCCGCCAGGGCCGGAGAGGCGGGCAAGGGTTTTGCTGTCGTGGCGGCCGAGGTCAAGGACCTGGCAACGCAGACGTCTAAGGCAACCGAGGACATCTTGTCTTCCGTTTCCCAGCAGGGCGCTGCAACCAACGAGATATCCGGAAATGTGCTGGCCGCTTCAGGCGATCTGAGCGATCGCAGCAGCGACTTGAAGAAGGGCATTGAAACCTTCCTGGAACGCGTCGCCTCCGCGTGATGCGGGCCTCCAACGCGACTGAGGGCGGCCTTCGGGCCGCCTTTTTTGTTCAGTCGAAGCGGATATCCACGGAGCCGAACGCGCCGAAATCGGCATGGATCTCTGACCCGGCCGGGCACTCGACAGGTCTTACGAAGCTGCCGGAGAGGATCACGTGACCGGGTTCGATCTTCTGCCCGTAGCCGGCCATGCGGCGGGCGAGCCATGCAACGCTTTCGGCCGGATCGTTCAACACCCCGGCACCGAGCCCGGTTTCCTCGACCTCGCCGTTGCGGAACACAAGCGCTCCGACCCAGCGAAGATCAAACGCGTCAGCCGCATGCTGCTCTTTTCCCAGAACGATACCCGCATTTGCCGCATTGTCGCTGATCGTGTCATGGACCGTGCGCACTTTTCCGGTTTCGGGGTCTGACCGCAGGATACGGGTATCGAGGATCTCGATCGCCGGCGCAACATGGCCGGTCGCTGCCAGGACATCGTCGCGGGTCACGTTTTCACCGCCTAGCTCCGACTTCATCAGGAATGCAATTTCAGCCTCGATGCGCGGCTGGATGAACCGCCCTTGCGGCACCGTTGCACCGCTGTCGAATGCCATGTCGTCGAACAGGATGCCGCTGTCCGGGATATCGATCTTCAAGGCAGACTGCATTGCCTTGGAGGTCAGGCCGATCTTCCAGCCGATGACATGCCGGCCCTCGGCGAGTTTTTGTGTGTGAATGGCGTTCTGGATCGCATAGGCATCATCCATGCCGATGTCAGGATGGCGCAGGGAGAGGAGGCCGATCTGACGGCCTGTTCTTTCCGCTTCCAGGAGATCTGCGGCGGCGCGGGCATGGTCTTCAGGTGTCATCGCTCATCCTCGATGCCGTTGCGCAGGATACCGATCCCTTCGACCTCGATTTCAACGGTGTCTCCCGGTTTCAGATAGCGGGGCGGGTCGAAACGTGCACCGGCTCCGGTCGGGGTGCCGGTGACAATGATGTCTCCGGGCTGCAGCGTCATGAAGGTCGAGATATAGGCGATCTCCTCGCGGAT
>JBCDEN010000536.1:0-3517 GCA_039179715.1 Pseudomonadota bacterium | reverse complement strand
GCACCACTTCAGGTCTACAGGGCGCTCGAGAAACTGGTCGAATACGGCATGGTCCATCGCCTGGAGAGCCTGAATGCATTTGTTGCCTGCGCACACACCGGGTGTTCGGTTCACGGGACTGCGGCTTTCGCCATATGCGAACAATGCGGCGCCGTCATCGAATTCACGCCTGATGAAGCGATCAGAATGTTGAAAGAATGGACGAATTCCCAAAACTTCACGCTTGCGCGCATGACCATCGAGTTGCGCGGTACCTGTGCGGCGTGCAACGCGAAGGCCGTTTGAACACATGGCCCGCCGGTTGCTGCCGGCACGATTGATCTCCAGCCGTAAAAGCAGAAAAACCCTCTGATGCGCACGACCATGTTGCAGGCCGGGCGCGCGCCTCCTATGGTCCGTCGGCGCGCGAACTGCCGAGTGAGGTCGGCAGGACAATTGAGGGAGAACGGCATGTCACTGCTTGTGGCCGGCTTGGTGCTGTTTTTGGGAATCCATGCGGTGCCGATGTTTCCGGCATTTCGCACCACGCTGACGGAAAAGCTGGGTGTGAATGGCTACAAGGGCGTCTTCAGTCTTGTTTCGGCCGCAGGTTTGGCAATGACGGTCTACGGCTATGGCGAGGCCCGGTTCGAGGGAGCGCCCGTGCTCTACGACCCGCCTTTCTGGCTCCGCCACGTGACGATGCTGCTCATGGTCCCCGTGTTCATTTTCCTGGTCGCAGCCTACATGCCCTGCAAGATCAAGAAGGTCCTCAAGCACCCGATGCTGGTCGCCGTCAAGCTGTGGGCATTGTCTCACCTCCTGGCGAACGGGGATCTTGCCTCTGTTCTGCTGTTCGGAGGCTTTTTCCTGTGGGCGGTGCTGGATCGGATTTCGATCAAAAGGCGCGGTCCGCTTGCCGCCCAGGGCCCTGCCGCCGGGGGGGAGCCGGGCCGCTATTCCGATGTCTGGGTGATTCTCATCGGTCTGGTTCTTTACGGGCTTTTCGTCTGGAAACTGCATGCGCTGCTGATCGGCGTTCCGGTTGCGTAGGTGCGCATGACAAAAATCCCTCGGGATTTTGTCAATTCAGGACGGATTGCCCCACTTGCGCCACGAAGGGGGGCTTAAAGCCCGTGCAGGGAATTGCCCAAGACGGATCAAATGGATAATGTGCGCCACTCGAAACAGGGTGGTAGCCCGGCACGTGAACGGGCCGCTGAGATCAATGCAGGAAATAGACACGCATGTCTGACATTTTTCGTGAAGTCGATGAGGACATCCGCCAGGAGAAATACCGCCGGCTTTGGAACAAGTTCGGTATGTGGATTATCGGCGTCGCGGTTCTGATCGTGGTCGGAACGGCTGGGTATCGATTCTGGCTGGGCTACGAGGAGACCCAGTCTCAGAATGCCGGAGACAGGTTCTTCGATGCGGTTGCGCTTTCGGACCAGCAGCAATATCAGGAGGCTTCGGAGATCTACAGCGAACTGGAGAGCTCCGTCGGCGGTTATCCCGCACTGGCAAAGTTCCGCATAGCCACGGATCTGGCTAACTCGGGCCAGTCGCAGGAAGCGCTCGACGCGTTTGATGCGCTCTCTCGCGACAATGGGCTGATGCAGGCAATGCGTGACGTTGCCGCGCTTCGTGCCGGTTATGTTGCCGTCGACACGGAAGACTACACCGCTGTTGCCGACCGGGTTGAAGGCCTGACCGGAGATACCGGGCCGTTTCGTGCGGCAGCTCGTGAGCTGCTTGCATTGAGCGCCTGGCGAAACGGTGACTTTGAAACCGCCAGCCGCTGGATTACCGCGCTGGAAGAAGACCCGGAAACACCCGTCGACGTGAACCGAAGAGCATCGCTTCTTGGGGAGGTGATCCGCGCGAATGACGGCAGCGCAACGGCCGGCGAGGGAAGCAACCAGTGATTTTTGCAGCAGTCTCGGCCAGCAGACAGACACTGCTGGGAATATTCGCACTTTCCCTGGCGCTGACCGGTTGCGGATCGGTGAGCGAATTTGGCGACTCCATCAATCCATTCTCGCGCGAAAAGATCCTGCCGGGTGAACGCCAGCCCGTTTTTGACGGTGCCGATCCCGCAGCGCGGGCCCTTGGACAGACAGCCAAGGTCGGCCCCGCCACGGGCGGACAGGCCTGGACGACCAGCGGCGGCGGACTGACCAATGACCCGGGCAACGTTGCCGTTTCGGTTTCCGGAAGCCAGTCCTGGCGCTCAAATGTGGGCACGTCCGGGCGCGGCCTGACCTCTGCGGCCTTGAGGTTGTCTGCACGTCCCGTGAGCGATGGCAGCAAGATCTACATCTACAAGCCCAACGGCGAAGTCGTTGCGCTGTCGACCGGAGGGGGGCGTGTGTGGACTCAGAACCTGCGCCCGGAAGGCGAGCGCGATGTCGGTCCGGGTGGCGGTGTGACAGTGTCGGAAGGTGTGGTCTACGCTGCGACAAGTTACCGGCAACTGGTCGCGCTTGATGCGGGATCTGGACAGGTTCGGTGGACCGCGGATCTGGACACACCGGCGCGCGGCGCTCCGGTCGCCGGTGCGGGTCATGTTTTCGTGGTCTCCCAATCGAACGAAGTCTACGCCCTGTCACAGTCTGACGGAGCGGTTGCCTGGACCTATGCAGGCATCGAGGAAACTGCGGGACTGCTGTCGGTCGCCAATCCGGCCATATCCGGCAATCGCGTGATTGTTCCGTTCTCCTCCGGCGAGATCATGGCCATCGATATCAAGTCCGGCGAAGCGGAATGGATCGACAGCGTCTCGCGCGGTTTCAGGACCCTTGCGTTGTCCGGTCTCGCTGACGTCTCCGCAAGCCCGGTTGTTGCCGACAACATGGTCTATGCGACGGGTGTTGCCGGCCGGACGGTCGCGGTAGAAGCGCGGACCGGTTTGCGGCGGTGGGAACAGGACCTTGGCAGTGTTCACACGCCGGTGGTCTCCGGCAGCGCCATGTTCATGGTGGATCTGGACGACCGGATGGTGGCACTTGACCTGAAGAATGGCGAAACCCTGTGGGCAACCTCGCTGCCGCGTCCGGAAAAGAAGAAGCGGCGGCGCAACTGGGCCGGACCCATCCTTGCGAACGGCGCACTTGTCGCCTTCTCCAGCGATGGTCAGATCGCGATTGTGGACGCAACGACCGGGAACATCATGACCTCGCAGCGCACGAATGCCGATGTCTATGTGACACCGATTGTCGCCGGCGGCCGGATCATTGTCCTGAGCGGCAATGACGGGGTCACCGCGTTTAACTAGGGCGGCGTTGTTCCCGCCGTGCTTTGACGGTCGGGTGTAACGATCAAGAATTCAAGAAAAGAGCGATGTGTCCGCGGTCCAGCGGACACATCGCGTTTTCGCGTGGCTTCGGGGTTGGGACCTGCATGAAGCCCGCGTGTCAGGAGATACTGCTGTGGGCGCAACTGTCGCCATTGTCGGACGGCCGAATGTCGGCAAGTCCACCTTGTTCAATCGTCTGGTCGGCAAGCGGCTGGCGCTTGTCGACGACACGCCTGGCGT
>JBCDEN010000207.1:0-6664 GCA_039179715.1 Pseudomonadota bacterium | reverse complement strand
TTTCAACCTGTTCACGCGTGGCGATCGAGCAGGACCCGGAAAGCACGACCGCCTTGCCGTCATGTCCGCGCCATGCGTCGTTTCGGTGATCTGCCCCGAAGTTTTCAGGCAGCCCGAGTGCTATGCCAGACCCGCCGACCAACAGCTTCCTGTTTTTCGCGGCCCGTCCGATCGCAAGAAGGTCGTCATTCGTGATTGCGTCGGCAATGATCATGCACCTGTCTTGCGCAGCATCAAGCATCACGTCCGGTTCCTTGCCGAGGTCGGATGAGGTCAGATGCGAGACGGGCCAGTCCGTTTGCCGGGCCAGAACTCGGCGCAGGTCGGGATCGCGCATCGGCGTGAGCGGATGGTTCTGCATCCCGCTTTCGCTGAGCAGCTTGTCCCTGACGAACAGATGCCCCTGGTAGACCGTGCGTCCGTTTTCAGGAAACGCCGGACAGACCAGCACCCTTGTCTCGCCGAGGTGCTGTGCAAGCGCGGATGCAACCGGGCCGATATTGCCGTTGTCTGTTGAATCGAAGGTGGAGCAGACCTTGAACACGATCTGCGTGCAGCCCTGGCTGACAAGCCAGTCGCAGGCCTTGAGCGAGCTTTCCACGGCCTCGGCGGCGGGTATCGTCCTTGACTTCAGGCCGACGACACCGGCTTCGATGTTGCCATCCGGCGCGCGCTTGGGAATGCCGACAAACTGGGCTGTCCGCATTCCGCCCTCCGACAGCGTCAGCGCAATATCTGACGCGCCGGTAAAATCGTCTGCGACGACACCAAGTTTCATGACCTGATCCATTTCTGCGGGCCGACGTCGAGACGGATGACGTGATCAGGCCCATGCGCCGGGAAGAGATCCCGCACCAGCGGATCGTGTCCCGGCACGACGAGCTTGTCGGAACTTGCCAGTTTTCGAATGGTCTGGAACCCCTGCAGCATGTCGTCCAGATCGACCACGATCGGGAACGGTTTCGCCTCCAGGAAATTCTCGTAATAATGCGACGTGTCCGACGCCAGGCACATCCAGCCGGCCTGGGTCAGAACGCGAACCGCCTGAAGTCCCTTGCTGTGGCCACCGGTATGATGAACGGTAACGCCTTCGCGGACCTCGCCTTCGCCTTCATGAAAGACCACACGCCCCGAATAGAGCCGCTGGACCGCCTCGCAGATATGGTCCGCCGTGAACGGTGCCTTGAGAGTCCCGTGACACATGCACGGGCCGGTCGCGTAGGCCATTTCCGCCGCTTGCAGATGGATGGTGGCGTTCGGGAAGTGTTTCAGCCCGCCGGCATGGTCATAATGGAGGTGGGTGACGATGATGGTCGTGACCGCTTCAGGGTCGATCCCGAGCGGCGCCAGCGCTTCGACGGGGTTCAGCCTGACCGGACGTCCGCGGCGGTCTCCTTCATCCTGGTCATATCCGGTGTCCACGAGGACAGTCTCATTGCCACGTCGCAGCACCCAGATGAAGTAATCCATATCGTGCGGCAGGTGATGGTCGTCATCGAAAAGGAAACTGTCCTTCCGTGTCCGTGCATTCCGGTCTGCATATTTGACGGCAAAAACTTCCCACGGTGTCATGAACTCACCTTCGAATAGGTCGCAACGGACTTTTCCGCGATCATAGGTGAAACCTGCGCATCGAAGCTGAGAAAATGCGCTGTCTTGAGATGCACCTGAAACGCCTCGGCGTCGTCGTAGGTCTCATAGAGAAACACCTCACCGGGTTTGCCGGGGTCCGTACAGACATCGAATTGATGGCATCCCGCCTCTTCACTCAGCGAGGCCTTGGCGTTTTCAAGCATCAGGGGCATGAACGCTTCGAACATCCCGTCCCTGATCTGAAAGCGGACTGTAACTGCATACACCTGTTTTTCCTCCCTATCGGAACAAGTAGACCATACCCATCGATACGAAGGGAAGGTAGGTGACAGCGAGAAGG
Source organism: Pseudomonadota bacterium (assembly GCA_039179715.1). Classification (GTDB taxonomy): domain Bacteria; phylum Pseudomonadota; class Alphaproteobacteria; order Rhizobiales; family Stappiaceae; genus Roseibium. Next base: position 4,731 of record JBCDEN010000207.1, on the reverse strand, counting down.
GCCGCGATGGCCGCGAGATAGAGATGCGCCATGTTGCGGGCGATCGACAACACGCCGACCCCGGAAATCCTTGAGGCAACGTAGAGTGTTGCGCCAACGGGGGGAGTGAACAGGCCGACGGCGACGTTACAGGTCATGATTACGCCGAGATGGACCGGATCGACGCCGAAGGCCTTGGCGGTCGGCAGGAACAGCGGCGCGGTCAAAAGGATCGCCGGCACCGGGTCGAGCACAAGGCCGAGCACGAGCAGCACGATATTGACCAGGAGCAGGAACATCCAGGGACTGCTCGAAAAATCCTGAACGAAACCGACCAGGATCTGCGGCATCTGTTCCAGCGTGATCAACCAGCCAAGAACGGTTGTTGCGCCGATCACCACCATCACGACGGAACTGGTGACAAAGGAATCGACCAGGAGCCGTGGCAGGTCTTTCAGCTTGAAGTCCCGGTAGACGACCGTTGTGACGAAAAGGCCGTAGACAACGGCAAGGGCGGCGGCCTCGGTCGGCGTGACCCAGCCGGTGAAGATGCCGCCCAGGATCAGGACCGGCATGAAAAGGGCAGGGGCTGTGCCGATGAAGGAGCTTGTCAGTTCCTGCAAGGTGGTGGTGCGCCCGCCCGGGTCGCACTTGCTGGTCTTGCCGACATAGTAGCAGACCGCCATGAACATGGCGCCGAACAGGATGCCGGGGACCATACCGGCCAGAAACAGGTCCGCGACCGAGACATTGCCGACGAAGCCGTAGATCAGCATCGGGATCGAGGGTGGGATAATGATACCGATGGTGCCGGCTGCCGCGACAAGCCCGGCCGCAAATGCGGTGTTGTAGCCTTCCCGCGACATGTTCTTGATCATGACCGAGCCGATGGCGGCGCTGTCGGCGATCGCCGACCCGGAAATGCCGCCGAAGATCATCGAAGCGCCGACGACGACCATGCCGAGCCCGCCGGCCATGAAACCGAAGGCGGCGCGGGCAAATCCGATGATGCGAAGTCCAACGCCGCCCCGGCTCATCATTTCGCCTGCAACGATAAACAGCGGGATGGCGAGGAAGTGGTTCGGTTCGACGCCGCCGATGAAGTTCAAAAACAGCGCTTGCAGCGGATAGCCGAGGTCGAACACGATGATCGGCAGAACGGCCGTGATCAGGATGGCCCAGACCAGGGGAATGCCAAGAAAAACCGTTGTCAGGAAAACGGCGACGACAAAAAGCAGGATCATAGCAGCGCCTCACCACCGTCAGAATGGGTCGCGTGGGGAACGACAGGATTGCGAATGTCGAACACCATGTTGAAAAGATGGAAAATCAGGGTGAGCGTCATGCCGACCGGCATGGAGGCGTACAAGAGCCCGACCGGCCAATAAAGGACCGTCGTCTTCTGCGCCCATGTGTGAACCGAGATGTTGAAGCCGGTGTAGATCAGGCTCATCAGCAGGATCGCGATGATAACGTCGATGGCGATCGAGAGCACACGCTGTCCGGTATGGGGCATCAGCCGTTCCACGATTTCGGTCACGCGCATGTGCGCGCCCCGGGCAACGGCGGCAGCGCAGCCGATAAACGTGCTCCAGAGCAGGAGGAAGCTGGTCACTTCCAGCGACCATGCCAGGTCGAAGCCGGCAAAACCGCGCAGCGAAGCATTGCAGAATACCAGGGTGACGATCGAAAAACCTCCAAGCATGAGGCACACGTCGACCAGATGGCTGAGCCATCGCAGCACAGCCGGATAATGATCTCGGTAATCCAAGGGACTTCTCTTTTTTCAAAAGAGCCGGAACCATTCCGGTTCCGGCCAGTCAATCCGATAGGTCAACTCCCGGTGGGCCTTTGCGGCCGATTGTCCGGGGAGTTGACCCTTCTGCCTGATCAGTTCTGTGCCGGAAGCGCTTCCCTGATGGCCGCAGCGTCGGAAAGGATGTTGTCAACCGCTTCCGCACCATAGACGTCCTTTGCCTTTGCATAGACGGGCTGGACGGCGTCGCGGAACGGACCGATCTCCGGCACGCTGACCTTGGCGCCTTCCTCGGTCATTTGCGTCAGCTGGCTGTCGACCGAGCTTTTGACGAGGTCGCGGCTGAAGGTTGCCGATTCCGCGGCCGCTTTCAGCACGGCTTCCTTGTCTTCATCGGAGAAGGACTGCCAGGTCTTTTCCGCGATGGTGAGCGGCAGCGGGCTGTAGACATGGCGCGTCAGCGTGATGTTTGGCGCAACCTCGTAGAACCTCAGGGAGTTGATCGTGTCGACGGGGTTTTCCTGGCCGTTCACGATGCCCTGCTGGATCGAGAGATAGACGTCCGTGATCGGCATGACGACCGTCTGGAAACCGATCGCTTCCATGGACCAGCGGATCATGTCGTTCGGGAAGACCCGCATCTTCATGGATTCCGCGTCGGTCGGAGACGTCAGCGGTTCATTGGTGGTGAAGCTGCGGAAGCCGGCTTCCCAGGTCGAAAGAACACGGAACCCCTTTTCAGGCAGCTTTTCGAACTCGCCTTGCAGCCAGGCCGAGTTGTCATAAAGCTCCCAGCCCTGCTCGTAGGTGTCGACCAGGAACGGCATGGCGGTGAGGTTCAGGGACGGCAGGTGCGTTGCATAGCTGCCGGTTGCGGAAACGGTGAAGTCGATGCCGCCAAGCTGCAGCAGCTCGATCGCCTTGGGGTCGTTCGCAAGCTGTCCGGACGGGAAAATCTGCACTTCATAGCGGCCGTCGGTATATTCGGCGACCTTCTCCGCAAACAGTTCCGCAGCGGCCTGGCGCGACCCGCCGGGGTTGTCGGTGTGGCTGAAGCGAAGCGTTTCAACAGCAAGGGCGCTGCCTGCACCGGCAACAACGAGCGCCGCGCTCAAAAACAGGCGGCTCAGGGATTTCTTATCAAGCATTTGGTCTCCTCCCACGATCGGATTTCTGATCGTATCAATTTGCACATTTGTTTGCGTATACGTAATTCAATCCCTTGTCAACTCGCCCCGGCTCCCGTATCACGAGAGGCAAGGGACCGACGCCGGAACAGCGGGCAATGGCCCAAAAGGGCTGCTATAAAGTCTTGTCTGAAAGGGAGAAAACCGATGGTGGAAGGCACGGACACCTTGCGCGTCGCCTGTTTGGGAGCCGGCTATTTCGCCCGGTTTCACTATGAAGCCTGGCGGAAGTTGCAGAGGGTAAGACTTGTCGGTGCGTGTGACCGGGACCCGGAAAAGGCAAAGGCGACGGGCCTGTCCGCATTCGAGGATCTGGATACGATGCTCAAGATGGCCAGTCCCGATTTGCTCGACATCATCACACCGCCTCCGACCCATTTGCCGGCGATCAAGGCTGCGATCTCGAAAGGTGTCAGGGCAATCATCTGCCAGAAACCCTTTTGCACATCGCTGTCCGAAGCGCGCGAGGCGGCAGATCTCGCGGACAAGGCGGGCGTCGTGCTGGTCGTGCACGAGAACTTCCGCTTCCAGCCCTGGTATCGCGCCATCAGACGGGCGCTGGACGAAGACCTGATCGGCGAGCTGCTGCAGCTCACCTTCCGGCTGCGCACAGGCGACGGGCAGGGGCCGGAAGCCTATCTCGACCGCCAGCCCTATTTCCAGACCATGCCGAAGCTCCTGATCCACGAGACCGGCGTCCACTGGGTCGACACGTTCCGCTATCTCCTCGGAGAACCCGAGGCCGTTTATGCCGATCTCAGAAAACTCAATCCGGTGATCGCAGGAGAAGACGCCGGATATTTCGTTTTCGACTATGCCAATGGCGTGCGCGCGCTTTTCGACGGCAACCGGCTTCTCGATCACGCGGCGGAAAACTGCCGGACCACCCTGGGTGAAGCCCTTGTGGAGGGAACGCGCGGGACCCTGACGCTTTCCGGAGACGGGTCCGTCCATCTGCGCCATTTCGGTTCCATCGAAGACAGCGTTCTGCTTTCCGCGAAGGAATGGGACGGTTTTGGCGGCGACTGCGTCAGGAACCTCATCTGCCATGTGGTCGACGGACTGCTCGACGGCAAACCGTTGGAAAACGAGGCACGTGACTATCTGAAGGTAATTGCGATAGAACAGGCGATCTATGAGTCTGACCGGCTGGGTCAGAAAGTCCGGGAGTTTACCAGTGCTTGAAGCACCGAAACCGAAGACGATCACGACACAGGCGATGGAGCAGATCCGCCAGTTGATCTTCGACGGTGAGCTTGCGGCGGGGTCCGATCACCTGGAAAGCGAGCTGGCCGACCGTCTCGGCATGTCGCGTACACCGGTCCGGGAGGCAACCCTGATGCTGGCCCAGCAGGGGCTATTGGAAGTCCGCCCGAGAAAGGGTGTGCGGATTGCTACTCTGTCCCTGAAGGACATGGAAGAAATCTATGCCGTTCTGACCGAGCTCGAGAGCCTTGCTGCCGAAGAAGCGGCGGAAAACAACTATTCCGAGGACGCGCTCGGTGCGCTGAAGCAGTCTATCGAAGCGATGGAAACCGCGCTTGAACAGCAGGATCGCGAAGCCTGGGCCGTCGCCGACAATGCCTTTCACGAGGAGCTTGTGCGGCTTGGCGGCAATTCCAGGGTGGAGACCATCGTCGCGATGATGGCGAACCAGGTGCGGCGCGCACGCGCCATGACCCTGTTCATCCGCCCGCTGCCGGTGAAGTCGAACGAAGACCACCGTGCCGTTTACGACGCAATCCGTAAGGGCAACCCGGCCCTTGCGCGCGAACGCCACCGCAACCACCGCCGCGATGCCCGCGAAGT
>JBCDEN010000030.1:0-12939 GCA_039179715.1 Pseudomonadota bacterium | reverse complement strand
CTTTTCACCAAACCGCTATATGCGGAAGTGGCGCTGTTGTCGGCCTTTATCCTCATTCTTTGGCGCCGGGGCGCACGGGCGGTCTGACATGGCGTATCTGATCTTTTCACTTTCGCTCCTGCTCATCTATGTCGGTCTTGCTCTGGCGCTGCACATTCAATTCGGTCTGCTCGGCATCCCGAATTTCGGAGTTGTCGGCTTCTGGGGCCTGGGCATGTATTCCATGGGCGTGCTGCAGGTGCAGCTCGACCTTTCCTTTGTGGATGCAATTGTCCTGTCCGTCGCGGTTGTCGCGGCGGCCTCGTGGGTGATGGGGCGGCTGATATTGCGACTCGACGCCCAGGGGATTCTTTGCGCCACAATCGCGTTTAGCGCGATCGTGGCCCTGTTCATCGTCACAGAGAAGTGGATGACCATGGGGGTGGTCGGACTGGGAACGATCAAGTATCCGGTCCGTATTGGCGGCGCGACGGAATACCTCTATTTCCTGCTGCTTTTGGGTGTCGTGGTTGCCCTCCAGATATTCACCTTACGGCTCCACAGATCGACGACCGGCAGATTGCTGATCGCGATACGGGACAATGAGGAGGTCGCGGCCTCGCTTGGCAAGGATACCTACGCCGTCAAGAACTTGTGGTTTGTTCTGACCTGCGTCGCCATGGGAGCCTTTGGCGCCTTGTCCGCTCCGCTCAACCAGTTCCTGACTCCAAACATGATCGTGCCGAGCGTCACTTTCGCCGTCTGGATCGCGCTTGTTCTTGGCGGCAAAGAGCACTCGCTGGGTGCTGTTGTCGGCGTGTTTATCACATTCGGCCTGTTCGACATTCTGATCGAAACCTATGTTCCTGTCTCACCGGAGCTTGCGGTCTATGTCCCGAATATCAAGCTGTTTGTCTATGGTCTGCTCCTGGTCGGTGTCCTGATGTTCAAGCCGGTAGGTTTGCTCGAACCGGACTTGCCGGCCGAAGTTGTGGCGAACCGCGCCGTCGGCGGTGCAAAGCTTGTGACAGCACATGGACGGCGGTTCGTTCAAGCGGCTGCCGAGGCACCCTGGCGACGCCTCTCGGAGCAGTTGCGCACGGCCAAGATGCCCGCAGCACCGCAAGAACAGGCCGGCACAACCTCGGGCTCCGCAATTCCGGAAACCCGCCTTGACGATAATGACGATTCACCGCCGGCGGCAGCAAAAAAGGCACCGGTTCGCGGCAAGGCTGCAGCCCGTCGCAAGACGGTGAAGAAAAAGGCGGACAAAGGTCCGGCACCGAAATCGGATGACCCTGCTTCGGAGGGGTCATCATGAAACTTTCTGCCGTTGGCCTGTCAAAATCCTATACGGCTCACCCCGTCGTGAACATCGACAATGTAACGTTTGGCGAACACGGGATTGAAGGGCTTATCGGGCCGAATGGCGCCGGAAAGTCGACGTTGCTCGGCTGTCTGACCAGGCGCATTCCTTCGACAACGGGCAGCGTCACTTTCGAGCTTGACGGTCACCGGCATGATTTGATTGCCCTTTCTTCCTATCAGGTTGCCCGGCTGGGTCTGGTCAAGACCAACCAGCGTATTCAGGGCTTTGAAAGCCTGACCATCCGGGACCAGCTGCGTATGGCCGGAACACTGCCTCAAAAGGAAAATTGGCGCACCGCGTGGAAACCCGATCCGGGCGACCCTGATCTGGAAGAAATGATCGGGGCTCTCATGGCCCGGTTTCCTTTCTCAGATCCCGACGGATACGCAAAATCCGCTGGAGAAAAGAAACTCGTCGACATTCTTCGCTGCCTTGCCGTCCGCCCGAAGATGCTTCTGATGGACGAACCGACCGCAGGACTCCCGGAGGAAATCACCAGGGAGGTCATGGCCATTGTCCGCGAGAAGGTCGAGGCCGAAGAACTGGTGGTTTTGATTATAGAGCATGACCTGGAGCTGATCTGGAACCATTGCGACTACGTTCACTTTTTGTCCGAGGGCGAAGTGTTGTTTCAGGGGGCTCCGGACGAGGTCAAGAGCAACCGGGTGGTTGCTGAAAAGTACATGGGGGTCTGAGCGTGCTTGAAGTGACAGATCTCTGCAGCGGATACGGCGAAATTCAGGTTTTGCACGATCTGAGCTTTTCGGCGGACAACGAGGTATTTGCCGTTCTGGGCGCAAATGGAGCCGGCAAGACAACGTTATTGAAAACACTGGCGAAGCTGCTTCCTGTTCGCGACGGGCAAATCTCCTGGCGCGGTGAGGATGTCAGTGCGGCGACTGCCTATGAACTCACGGCAAGGGGCGTCGCCTATGTGCCGCAGGAGGGCAATGTCTTTCCGCGGCTGTCCGTTTTGGAAAACCTATCTCTTGGCGCGCTGGTCGGTGCCCGCCCGAAAGAAGACCGTTTGGAAGAGGTGTTCACCCTGTTTCCGCGCCTTGCCGATCGCAGGGATCAGCCGGCCGGTAGCCTGAGTGGCGGCGAGGGGCAGATGCTCGCTGTCGGCCGCGCTCTGGTGCAGGAACCGGCCATTATTTTGCTCGATGAGCCATCCGCAGGCTTGTCGCCGCTTTATGTTGAGATTCTGTTTGAAAAAATCGCCGACGCCCGACGCGTGAACGGCGTGACCATCATTCTTGCCGAACAAAACGCTGTCAAAACTCTGGAATTTGCAGACCGCGTGCTCGTGCTGAGTCTCGGCAGAATGCTCATGCTCAAAGAGGCTAAGCAACTGAGCATGGAGGAACTGATGCAGGCCTATCACATCTGACATCGGTGAAAATCGGGCCGTGTGGCCCCAGGGAGGAGGAAGACATGAAACTGCACATGCTCTTTGCAACGACCGCTCTTGCACTGGCTGCGAGCGTCGGTACCGGATCCGCTCAAGACATCAAGGTTGGGCATCTGACTTACCACACAGGCGAGTATGGAGGATTTGGCGAGTTTTTCGATGCCGTAACCGACTTTGCGCTGGAGGTGATCAATCAGGATCCGCCGCTCGGCCGAACGCTTGTGCCGATCCATCAGGACATCGGCACGATCGGCGAGGCGCGTGCCGCCCGAAAGCTGGTCGACAGTGAAAATATCGACATATTGCTGAATGCCGCTCACAACTACATGTCCTACCGCGATTACATTCTCGACAAGGTCAAGTCGGAGAAGGGACCGCTGTTGCCTTCCGTCCATGGCGGCGCAATCGAAGCGGAGTTTGGCGGGAATGCCGGCGAACCGCTGTTCCGCGGATCTCCCATGGATTCCGCGCAGGGCGCCGCGGCGCTGCTTCATGCCAAGAATGCGGGAAAGACGTCAGTCGTTTTTGTCGCAACTGAAGCTGCCGGATCGCAATTGCAGAAAAACGCGGCTGTCAAGGCTGCGGAGAAGCTGGGTATCACCGTTCTGGACAGCATCGACATTCAGCCGAACCAGTCAAACTACCGCAGCGTAGTCAGCAAGATCGCAAACCAGAAACCGGAGGCGGTGATTGTGTTTTCCGCTCCGGCCGATGGTGGTGCTTTTGTGAAAAACGCGGCTGAAGCGGGCAATTCCTGGTTCATCATAGGCACGTCCGAATGGCAGGAACCCGGTTTCATTCAAACGGCAACCAAGGCGGCAGCGAGCAAACATGAAGAAGTCGTGCTCGCAGCCTTTTCCAATGCCGGCGGTCCTGCCTGGGCCTTTTATGAGCCGACTGCCAAGGACTCGAAATATATCGACAAGATCGGTGATGCCGGCAATTCATACGCCATTCAATATTACGATCTTCTCGTCGCCTCGGCACTGGCGATCGAAAAGGCAGGAAGCCTCGATGCCGATGCCTGGGTCAAGGCGATGTACGACGTGACCGGGGGCGACGGAAAAGTGGTGCACACCTATGCAGACGGCCTTGCAGCTATCCGGGCAGGGGAAGAAATCAACTACGACGGCGTTACCGGCACGATGGATTACACGGATACCGGCGTGCCGGCCGGTATCTATGGAATCTTCCGGTGGACCGATGAGGAAACGCTTGAGCAGGTGGCGGAGGCCGACGGAAAGGCCGTTCTGGAACTTGACCAGTAAGCCAGGGCTTGAAGCCCGCAGGCAAAGCCTGCGGGCACCTTTTGCAATCTCGTTCGGACTGCAAGGCATTCTGCTGTTTTTTCGCGTTCTCGAGTAGCATTTGCTTCGAAAAACATCATGGAGCCGCGTCGCACCAATTCAAATCATCTTCCGCGAAACCGCCATCTTTTCTCGGAGGCGTGCATCATGTAAAGTTGAGTTTAAAGTTCAGGTTTTCTGGTGTCCACGCTATGACGTTTCATCCGCACATGCAGAGCATGACGCAAGGTCTCGAAGTGATCGGAGATCTTCAGCTGAAGGTGTTCGACGGCGCAATCGCGGATCTTTGGGACGTGAATTGCATGCCGTTTGCCCATGGTGAGTATGTCTCGCATGCGCCGCGTCTTGTCGTCGTCATGGACAAGACCGGTCCGGGCCAGATGGAGATCCTTGCCAATCCGACGAAGCGGCTTCAGGCAGATGAGCGCGGCAACAGGCTCGCCTTCATCCCGGCCGGCTACAGGGTCTGGTCACGGATCGAGAATCTGCAAAAACTCCGCCACCTTGACATTCATTTCGACACGCGCTGCATTTCCGCGAAACTCGGTGATGACTTCGAACCTGCCGTTGTGGACGTGCCGAAACTGTCATTCAGCGACGACCGCATCTTTGCGCTGTCAAGGCTGGTTGCAAATGAATGCGGTTCCCGTTCGGCTCTGCATGATCTTTACGGTGACAGCCTCATATGCGCGCTTTTCATTGCTCTAGCGCGTATCAAACCGAAGCTGGCCCGTCACAAGGGGCAGCTCTCGTCGCAGCATCTTCGCAAGGCAATCGATTATCTGGAAGACAATTTTGACGAGCCGGTCCGTCTGGCGGAGCTGTCGTCGCTGACCGGACTGTCACCGGCCTATTTTTGCCATGCCTTCAAGCTTACGACCGGTATGCCGCCGCATCGCTGGCAAATGCGGGTCCGGATCAACAGGGCGAAGCAGCACCTTCAAGACCCGGACAAGTCTCTGAGTTTGATCGCCGCCGCCACAGGATTTGCCGACCAGGCCCATTTCACGCGGGTTTTCCGCAAGTTCACCGGGACAACGCCCGGTGCGTGGCGAATGAACCGGATCGGGTGATTTCTCCAAAATTTCGTTCAATTCGCCGAAAGAACGTACAAGCGCCCCGCTCAAACCTGAGGCTATTACTCCACTTATCGTATTTGTGGCGGCTCGGAACAGTGCCGGGCTGCAAATGAACATGAGCGGGCAGGGGATGAACACTTTCACGAAGACTTTTGGGGTCCGAATAGGCGGAGCGCTTGCCGCACTTGTCCTGGTATCGGACACCGCAAATGCGCAGGATGAAGCGAGCGGCAGCGCATCCGACACACAGCTTCTCGACACGATCGTTGTGCAAACCGGCCGCAATGCGCCCGCAAGCGGGTCGGGGAACAATGCGGCTGAGATCTCCGGCTATGTTGCAAAATCGACCGGCACCGGGTCGAAGTCGACCGCACCGATCCAGGAAATTCCCCAATCGGTTTCGGTGATCACCCGCCAGGAAATGGACGATCAGGGCACACAGACAGCGGACGAGGCCCTGCGCTACACGGCCGGTGTCTACACGCAACCCTTCGGGCCGGACAGCGACACCAACTGGTTCTACATCCGCGGGTTCCAGGCCACGCAGACCGGGGTCTATCTCGACGGACTGCAGTTGTTTGGATACGGCTTCGGGGCGTTTTACATCGACAGTTTCAATCTGGACCGGATAGACGTTCTGCGTGGGCCCGCTTCCGTCCTTTATGGAGGTTCCAACCCGGGCGGGATCATCAACTACATCAGCAAGAAGCCGACCGGGGAACGGCTCCGCTACCTTGAAACAGGTATCAATGATGCCGGAACCGCCTATTTGGGGTTCGATATCGGCGATACGTTTGAAGAAACCTACGATTTCCGGGTAACAGGACGCCTTCAGGGCGGAAACGGTTACTTCGATTTTCAGGAAGGCCTGCGCGGCTCGGTTTCGCCGAGCCTGACATGGCGGCCGAACCAGGAAACGAACCTCACGTTGCTGACGAATGTAACGATCATCGACGAGATCCACGGTGCTGCCAGTTTTCTGCCCTATGTGGGAACCGTCGAACGCGCCTCATTTGGCTATATCGACCGGGATGCCAATTACACGGAACCGGACCTGGACAAATATCTTCGCCGCCAGTTTTCCGTTGGTTACGAATTCGAACACACTTTCGAAAATGACTGGACGCTGCGGCAGAACGCGCGTTACGGCTACTCGGACCTTCAGGAATTCAATCTCTATCCGTTTGGATATTCGGGCTTTTCACCGACCCCGGTTCTCGCAAATCCCGAGTTCAGCCGTATCGTCTTCAAGCATGATACAACCATCAACAACGTCTTGCTCGACACCCAGTTCGACGGCCAGGTCATGACCGGTGCGGTTGAGAACAATCTCCTTTTCGGCGTTGACTACAATTACATCAACCTCGATCAGGTGCAGGCCGCGACCACCGGCACGACAATCAGTGTGACGGACCCGCAATACGGTGCGGCGCAGCCGAGCCCAGTGCCCTATATCGATCAGACCGTCGATCAGCACCGCATCGGGCTTTACGTACAGGACCGGTTGAAATTTGGCGACGGCTGGACGGTCACGCTGAACGGGCGTTACGACTACGTGGATACAAACGCGACAGGCTTGCCTGCATACAAAGGCAACGACCATGCCCTGTCGGGCCGGGCCGGCATCGCCTACGCGTTTGACAACGGTTTCACGCCATATGCCAGTGCAGCGACGTTCTTCAATCCTCTTATCGGCTCCTCCAGCCAGGTTGCTTTCTACGAGCCTGAAACCGGGGTGCAGTACGAGGCCGGGCTGAAGTATCAGCCGAGCTGGTTCGACGGCATCTTCACGATCGCCTATTTCGACATAACCCGGCAGAACGTGGTCAGCGGGTCCTTCGGTTCGGAAACCCAGATTGGCGAAGTGCGCTCGCGTGGTGTCGAATTCGAGGCGCGTGCCAATGTGACCGAGGATCTCAATCTGACGGCAGCCGTCACCGCCTACGACCTTGAAATTACGGAAGATGCGGATGCATCGATCGTCGGCAACACACCCAACACGGTTCCGGAACAGTTCGCGTCCTTATGGGTGAACTACACGGTTCCTGAGGAAATCGGGATGTTCGAAGGCATCACATTTGGAGGCGGTGTGCGCTATCAGGGAGGATCCTGGGTCGACAATGCCAACACGGAGAAAGTTCCAAGCGCCACGCTTTTCGACGCGAAGGTCGGTTACGAAAAGGAGAATTGGGGTGTCGACCTCAACGTGACCAACATTGCCGACAAGCGTTATGTCGCCAGTTGCACAAGCGTTTATGCCTGCAGCTATGGCGAGGGCCGCTCGTTCAAGCTGAGAGCCTATGCGAAGTGGTGAGATCAATCTGCCCGGGGACAAGGTCAGGGACGATCTGTCAGTTTACGCGAACTACTCGGAATCCCTTGCGCCGACATCGCCACGGGTCAATCTGCTCAACGAAGCCGAGCTGCAAAGAGGTACGCAGTACGAAGCAGGGATCAAATACAGCCCGGTGTTCCCGAAAGAGACTCTTTTCACGCTCGCGGTCTTCGATCTGACCCTGACCAATGTGCCCCATGAAGTTAGCCCGGGTCTTTATGACCAGATCGGTGAAGTTCGCGTCCGCGGAATTGAACTGGAGGGCAAATTGGCGCTGGCCGACCAGTTGAGCGCGACCCTGTCATATTCCTGCTGGAACCCGGAAACTCTGGAGGACGGCATCAGCGGCAATGCAGGCAACGAGCCGCAACAGGTGCCGAACCTCGTAGGCTCGGTCTGGGCCGATTCCACGTTTCCGGGCGACGGGTTGCGCGGCGATCTGACTGTCGGTGCCGGTGTGCGCTATGCCGGGTCTTCCTGTGCCGACAATGCCAACACCCTCAAGATCGATGCTCACACAGTCGTGGATGACGCGATCAGCTATGAGTTTTTCGAAAATGCAACCTTGCAGCTGAATGCGAGCAATCTTTTTGATGAAGAATGCGTCTCCAATGTCGACACATCCTCCAACACCGCCTATTACGGGGACGGACGCACCGTGAGAGCGACATTTAGGTATACCTGGTGACGAAAGACTGCCGTCAGCGGGTGCCGTCCGCTCCTTTGCTGCGTGGTGGCGTTTCGCGCCGCGCGCTGATCGGAGCGCTGGCGTCCGCATTCTTGTCTCAACCGTTGAAACGCGCGTGTGCCGCCACGGGCTCTCTCGTCTTCGAGCACGCTTACGGGATCAGCACTCTGGACCGTCCGGCCGGGCGCGTCGTGTCCCTGGGATATACGACACAGGACCCCTTGCTCGCTCTTGGTGTTGTTCCGCTCGCCGTCCGGCAATGGTTCGGCAGTTTTCCCTACGGTGTCTGGCCGTGGGCGCAACCGCATCTGGGTGATGCAAAACCGCAGCTTCTGATCGGCGAAGTGTCGATGGAACGCGTGGCGGCGTTGAACCCTGATCTGATTGTGGCGATCGGCTCCGGCATCTCAAAGGCTGAATATCGAGTCCTGTCGCAAATCGCTCCAGTGCTCATGCACGAGGCGGATGATGCCGATTATGGGACACCCTGGGACAAGATGACCCGTCTTATTGGACGGGCGACCGGAAAAACAGGGGAGGCCGCCTCACTTGTTTCAACGGTCCGCAAGCAGTTTGCCGATGCGCGGGAAAGGCATCCCTACTGGAAAGGAAAAACCGCTGTCGCAGGGTTTCACTGGCGGAGCCAAACCGGCGCATTCACCGGCGCCGATACACGCGCGGCGTTTTTGGCCGAGTTGGGTTTCCGGCCCACCGACCGCGTCGCCGAGTTGTCTGGACCTGAAGAGTTTTATGCCAACCTGTCGCCGGAAGACCTGTCGCCGCTCGACGCCGACGTTCTTGTCTGGATCTCGAATTTTGACGAGGCACCTGATCTCGTCACGCTACCGATGCGCAAAACCCTGAACGCGCATCATGAGGGCAGGGAGGTCTTTGCGGGTGCCCTGCTCGCAGCGGCGATGTCATTCGGCAGCGTGCTGTCACTTCCTTTTGTTCTCGAACAATTGGAAACCGATATCGCCGCCGCCGCCGACGGCCGTACCGATACAATCGTCTTGAGCGCGCAAAAGGCAGGCCTGCTTCCGTGAAAACCTGGATCTGGTTGTCCCTGTTGCTGTGTGCCGCGCTCTGGCTGAGCCTCTTCTCGGGTGCGCGCAGCGTCCCGCTGCATGATGCCGTGCAGGCTTTCATCGCGGCGGACAGCACCAATGCGGACCATGTGGCCCTTCTATACGTGCGATTTCCGCGGGTCGTCGCCGGACTGGTCTGTGGCGCGGCACTCGGGGCGGCGGGCATGGCGATGCAGGTACTTACCCGAAACCCTCTCGCCGATCCTGGAATTCTGGGCGTGAATGCGGGTGCCGCCTTTGCGGTGACAATCGGCGCGTTGCTCGCAGGCCGTGCCGACGGTGCGCTCCTGGCATTTCTTGCGTTTCCAGGTGCTGCTGTCGCGGCCGTTGCGGTTTTTACGCTTGGCGGCGGTCTGCGCGGGAATGCGAGCCCGGTGCGCCTGACGCTTGCGGGCGCAGCGCTCAGCGCGTTGCTGATATCGCTGGTGACGGCTTTGGTTCTCATACGGGGCGAGTCTCTTGAAGTGGTTCGTTTCTGGGTTGTCGGCTCGCTCGCCGAAGCCCGCACGCGGCCGCTTCTCGTCATGTCCGCTACGGCTCTTGCCGGCGGAGCCATCCTGTTGGCCATCGCGACAAAACTGGAGGCCCTTGCGCTGGGCGAAACGCTCTCGCGCGGGCTGGGCACCCGGCCCAGACAGGTTCAAGCGACTGTCCTCCTCGCGGTTACGCTGCTCACCGGCGCAGCCGTGGCGCTGGCAGGTCCGATCGCCTTCCTGGGGCTGATGGTGCCACCCATCGCCCGCCGAATCACGGGTGCTTCGCTCCGTCCCGGCATCCTTGCTTCCGCCATGCTCGGAGCAACGGTTCTGCTGTTCGCCGATGTGGCCGGCAGGCTCCTGTTTTCCCCGTCAGAGATCCCGGCCGGCATCATGACTGCCCTGATCGGCGGCCCGGTCTTTGTCCTGATCGCCCGCCGCCTGAGCCCGGGGGCAATTGCATGATCAGGCAGCTCCTTCTTGTTTTCTTGCTCCTTGTTGCGACTGTACTTGCCCTTGGTTTGGGACAGGCTTCACTTGGGCCGGAAGCTGTCTGGCAAGGTCTTACCGGCGGAGATGATGCAGGTGCCCTGGTGGTGCAGATCTTGCGTGGTCCGCGAATTGCGACGGCGATTCTTGTCGGGGCGGCGTTCGGTCTGTCCGGTGCGATCTTCCAGACCCTTTTGCGAAACCCGCTCGCATCGCCGGATGTCATGGGCTTTTCGGCGGGTTCCGGACTGGCCATTCTTGGCGCCGTGACGGTCAACCTCGCCGTTCCTATGCCGATCGTCGCATGCGCAGGAGGGTTGTTGACTGCTGCTTTCGTGCTTGTTGTGGCGCGCCCGGCGGTTGGCCGTACGTCGCTGGAAGGGGCTCCGGCCGTAACAATCGTGCTTGTTGGTATTGGCGTCGGCTTCACGGCAGCTGCGTTCGGTTCGTTTCTGATGACACGCCTGTCCGGACCGGAGGCTGCCGAGGCACAGCGCTGGCTTGCCGGTTCACTGGCGGCACGTGACTGGTCTGATGTTCTCCAGCTTTTCGGCATGGTGGTTGTGCTTGTCGCTCTCCTGTTGCTCCAGGTTCGAAACCTCAGACTGCTGGAGCTTGGCTCGGAGCTTGCCACCGGTCTGGGTATCAACGTCAGAAAATCAAGGCTCGGGCTTTCTGCAACGGCGGTTTTGCTGGCCGCTTCGGCCGTTGCCATTGCGGGCCCGATTGCATTTGTTGCGTTGATGGCGCCGCCGCTGGGTGCCCGGATTGCAAGAACAACCGATGCCGGTGGCAGGATGCTGGCCTCTGCCCTTACGGGTGCCCTCATCGTGGTCCTGGCCGATCTTGCGTCGCGGGCAATGCTGCCCGGACTGCAACTGCCCATCGGTGTCATGACAGGCATATTGGGTGCTCCCTATCTGCTTTGGCTGCTGTCCCGCGAAATAGAAAGGGGCGAATTGTGAGCGCATTCCATTTAAAGGCCGAGGCTCTTTCCGTTGGCTATCGCGACCGCCCGGTGCTGCAGAACCTGACGCTTGACCTTCCCGCCGGACAAAGCAGCGCAATCCTCGGCCCGAACGGGTGCGGCAAGTCCACCTTGCTGTCGACGCTTGCCAGGCTCTTGACCCCGTCACGCGGTAAAGTGCTCCTGGGCGACATTGATGTCCATTGTGCGAACAGCCGCCAGCTGTCGCGCAGACTTGCGATCCTGCCACAGTTTCCGGTCGCGCCAGAGGGTATAAGGGTGGGTGAACTGGTCAAACGCGGCAGGACGCCCTGGCGCGGCTTCCTGTCCCCGTGGTCTTCAGCCGACAGTGCCGCTTGCCGGAACGCGCTCGATGCCGTCGGCATGCAGGAGCTTGCTGAGCGGCCCTTGTCGGAGCTTTCGGGAGGACAACGCCAGCGTGCCTGGCTGGCGCTGGTTCTGGCGCAGGATACCCCGCTGCTTCTGCTCGACGAACCGACGAGCTTTCTGGATCTGCCGCACCAGATCGATGTCCTGAAACTGCTCCGGGACCGCATTGAAAAAACCGGTACGACTGTCGTCAGCGTCCTGCATGACCTCAACCTGGCTGCGCGTTTCAATGACAATCTTGTTTTGCTTGGCCATGCTGGTCTCGTCGCCGAAGGTGTCCCTGAGACCGTGATCACGCCGGAAAATCTGAGAAAGGCGTTTGACCTGGAGGCCCGCGTGATTCCGGACCCGGTCACCGACCGGCCAATGGTGGTTCCACTTTGACGACCGACAAACGCCTCGCTTACCCTTCCGGAGAATGCTGTGCCTGTTTCATCCTCTGTTTGTGTCAGGGTCGAAAACGCCAGTCCATCTTTGAGTACCAGTCCATCCTTGAGTATCTGATCGCGCATGCCCTTGAGCACGAAGCGCCGGTTGATCGCACAAGTCTTGATGTGATCAGGCTCCCGCAACCAGATACAGCCCGCGCGGCAATTGCCTGCGGCCTGAACGGTTCAAATCCTGCGCATGAAACTGTCTTCAACAACCGCCCGAAAGGCGGTTTTTTTTGTTTTGGGCGAGACGATTTTGATCCCACTCGGCTCCCGGAAAGAAGGAGGCTGCTGTTCACGGAAAAACCCATGATGATGCCGGGCGAGGCCGTTTATCCGGGGTTCTGCCGCAACATGTCCTCGATTTCCGTTCGAGCGGGCATCGACGGGGCTGTTCCGGGCCGCGTAACCGAAATGGACGCCGTCGCCGTTGCAAACCGGATTGCCTCGACGGGCGGCATGCCCTGAGCCAGGCCCGCGGCGAAGCCGCCGTTGAACGCGTCGCCGGCACCGGTGGTCTCAAGGACGGGTCCGGCCGACATGGCGGCAACGTGGACCGCGTCAGCACCGTCGTGATAAAGACATCCGTTTTCACCGAGCGTTATGATTGCGGCTCTGGCGCCGCGTCTGATCAGCTCTCCGGCGGCCTTCGCGGCGTCTTCCACGGTGCGCACGTTCATCCCGGTAATGGCTTCGGCCTCGGTCTCGTTTGGCGTGACATAGTCGCAAAGTGCGAGCATGGAATCCGGGATCTCTGCGGCCGGGGCCGGATTCAGGATCGTGGTTGCACCGGCATTCCTGGCCACGTCCAGGGCATATTCGGCGGTCTCCAGCGGTTGCTCGAACTGCGTGAGGAAAACCTTGCAGGTCTTGAAGGCCTCCTTTTGAGCATCGATGTCATGCGGCCCAAGACTGGCCGCGATGCCGGGG
>JBCDEN010000561.1:0-3355 GCA_039179715.1 Pseudomonadota bacterium | reverse complement strand
TACCTGTTCCTATTGTGTTCCGCAAGGGTAAATGTTCTCTTACTGTTCTTCAGTTCACGCGTTGTTTTCCGGTTGCAAGGTGCAAGGTGACCGGTTGAAGTGGGTCACTGCCGCTTCTGGCGGCTTTGCCGTCAAAGGCCGGCTGGTTCTCTGCGAACCGGCTTTAACCGGGCGAACTCGCCACAGATTGCGTCTCTTAACGATTTCTGCAGCGAATGATTTACGTAAGGCTTGGGCCCCGACGGTATTGAGTCGCTCAATCGCAAACTGCACGCGCAGAACAAAACGCAGATGATCGCGATAGCCTATGAACTCGGGCTGATTTCCAACGCGAATGTCGATCTGCGCTTACCGCTGTGGACTGAATTGCGCTCAGGCGTCTTTGATCACAAGGAGTTCGCAGGTAATCAGTGTTGGCGCCGATCCGGGCAGCACATGGCCGACATGCAAGTCACCATTCAGATCGACACATCGCACGGGCAGATTGATCTGTCCGTCACCCCGCGCGCTGCAGTCCTGCTGGAGGAGTATTTCCGAGATCAGCCCGCGCATGGGCTCGGCATCGGTAAAACAAGCACCTGCCAGGCTGCCAAGTCCAACCACCTTGACTGATGGGGTATCAAGACGATCTCTCAGACGCTGAACGCTCTCAGCAAGGTCCTCGAAAGGAGCAAGCGTCGTGATCAGCGCGTTGGGAGGCATGCCTGGTTCGCCACCCGCCGATGCGGCAACTCTGAAGAGTGTGAATTCCGTTTCCGGATCTGGCTGGGAGAGAAACTGTGCCCCCCTGATGCCAAAACCGCCGATTTTACATCCGGTTCCGATCTGCAACGTTTCGGGTAGAAGGTGGCCGAGATGCTGCACACCCTCTTGGGTCCAATAGGCATGGATGTGCGTAAAGCATTGACCGTTCCGGTGTCCAACGATGGCGACCGCATCGGAGAGTTCGGCCGCAGCCGCATGCCGGGTGTCGCTATACCAGGCTGCATGCCGGTCGTCGACTGCTCTGTCCGGCATGACATAGTCGAACGGGGATAGGGTCAGCCCGGTCAGATCCAGGACGGCACTGTCGTACCCAGCCGTTTCGGTCCAGTCCGCAAGCGCAGTCAGGAGAGACGCGCCGGGCGGCAAGACAATTGACACCTTCTCTGCATGGCAAAACTGATGCGGAAGTCTTTCAGCGGATCTGGGACCAGGGTGTCTGATGTCAGACACTTGCTCTGGAGCTGGGCGTCTCATAGCAGGCCCTTGTCCTGCAAATGCTCCCTGACGAGCTTCTTTGTGATCTTTCCGTATGCGCTTGTTGGCATTTCCTCGATAAACAGATAGCGCGCGGGCATCTTGTACCTGGCGATCTTTCCAGCCAGAAACGCGGAAAGTTCCGCCTCGCTCACGGCCGCGCCAGGGCTTGCTACGCAAACGGCCAGCCCGATTTCGCCCCATTGAGGATCGGGAATCCCGAGAATTGCAACTTCGGAAACATCCGGATGGGCGAGCAGGACTTCTTCAATTTCCTTGGGATAGACGTTCGAGCCGCCGGAAATGTACATGTCCGAGGCCCGTCCCGTCAGGTAAAGAAAACGCTCCGCGTCCATGTGGCCGATATCACCGGTCCGGAACCAGCCATTGCGGAACGACTTGGAGTTGGCCGCTTCGTCCTCCAGATATCCGGCGCAGACGGCCGCTCCGACAACGCAGACTTCACCCGTCTCTCCGGGCGGCAGCAGGTTGCCATTGTCGTCCTGGATGCTGACTTCGATGCCGGTGCGCTCCGTACCGCATGTTCCGATCCGGGCTTTCGGCCCATCGTCCAGGGAATGGTCTTGAGGACGCAGAACGGTGATGTTCCCGGTAACCTCGCCAAGACCGTAGTACTGCACCAGAACGTTGCCCAGTTTTTCAAGCGCCCGTTTCTGATCTTCTCGGTACATCGGCGCACCGGCGTAAATCACATGGCGCAGGCTCGAATGGTCGTAACGGTCCACCGCCGGGTCTTCCACCAGCCGCTTCACGATCGTGGGAACGGTGAAGAGGTTGCTGACGCTGTGCCGTTCGATCAGTTCGAAAGCCGTGGCCGGGTTAAATCCGCCGCCCGGCATCAACACATGTGCCGAGCCTGCCGGGAGTTGCGCGATCAGTTGAAGGCCGGCCCCGTGGGAAAGAGGAGCGATGACCAAGGAGGCGTCCTGTTCGTCCGTCCCGGGCAACAGGTCTGCGAGATAGTTGACGACGACAAAGCCGATCTGGCCATGGGTCAGGACAACCGCCTTTGGCCGGCCGGTGGAACCGGAGGTGAAGAAGAGCCAGCACGGGTCGTCGTAAGCTACGGTTTCATTGACAAACGGGGAGCAGGAGTGAGCGGAAATCAGGCTTTCATAGTCATGTCCGAAATCGCTTGCGCCGATGGTGATAACGCCCTTGAGGTCCGGCCTTTGAGATCTGACGGCTTCGGCCTGGTCTGCGAAGGCGGCATCGCAGACAAATACCCTGGCGTCGGACTTGACGCTGGCATACGCGGTTTCGCCCGGTGCCTGGCGAAAATTGCAGGGAACCCAGACGGCGCCGAGCCGGAACGCGGCAAGCATCGTTTCAACCATCTGGTTCGAGTTTTGCGCCTGAACCAGAATGGCGTCACCCTTCGAGATACCAAGGTCCTTGTGCAACGCATTGCAAAGCGCCGACACCCGTTGATCCAGTTCTGCCCAGTTCCAGGTTGCATTTTCCCAGTGAAGTGCCGGGCGTTGCGGCCAGCGTGATGCGTTTCTGGTCAGGTAGTGCGAAAGATTTGGGATGCGATTGGAGCAGCGCTGCATCATGGATCGACTGTTTTCCGCTGTTGAAGATGTGGAGCGACGTTAGGCCGGTCGAACCTTGCTTGACAAGCGGGAGAGACGGAGTTGCCTTCAACGAAGGACATTTTTTGTGCAACCATGCCGCCGGCGATTCCTTTCAGGCAGGACATTTCATGACGCAAACGGAAATCAAAGACTGGGACGATGCTTACGCCAATGGGGCTTATGTGCCGGGCGCGGCAGACTATCCGGACAAATGGGCGCGCGCGGCTGACGATTTCAGGGCAGGGTGGCCGGACAAGTCGCTGGACCTTGCCTACGGAACCTCGGATCGTCAGAAACTCGACTTCTTTTTTCCCAAGGGCGCTTCGCGCGGACTGCTGGTCTTCGTTCATGGCGGCTACTGGCTTCGCTTCGACAAGAATTTCTGGTCGCAGTTTGCAGCCGGCGGTTTGAGCCGCGGCTGGACGGTCTGTCTGCCCAGCTACGACCTGGCGCCTGCCGTTGGCATTGGCGACATCACGAAACAGATCGGCACCGCGGTGATCTTCGCAGGGCAACGC
>JBCDEN010000682.1:0-2633 GCA_039179715.1 Pseudomonadota bacterium | reverse complement strand
TCTGTCAGCGGATCGTGAGCCAGGTCGGCCGCCGCGTCGACGATGCCAGCCCGATCTGTGACGCGCGTCTGCCTGACGGATCTCGTGTGAACGTGATCGCACCGCCGCTCTCGATCGACGGTCCGGCACTGACCATTCGTAAGTTCAAGAAGGACAAACTTACCCTCGACCAGCTCACCAAGTTCGGCTCGATAACGCCGGAAGGCGCGACGATCCTCCAGATCATCGGCCGCTCACGGTGTAACGTCCTCATTTCAGGTGGTACCGGCTCAGGTAAGACGACGCTTTTGAACTGTCTCACCGCCTATATTGAAAGCACCGAACGCATCATCACATGTGAGGATTCCGCGGAACTGCAGCTGCAGCAGCCTCACGTCGTGCGCCTTGAAACGCGACCGCCCAACCTGGAAGGCGAGGGCGAGATCACGATGCGCGATCTTGTGAAAAACTGTCTGCGTATGCGTCCTGAACGCATCATCGTGGGCGAGGTGCGTGGCCCGGAAGCCTTCGACCTGCTTCAGGCCATGAACACCGGCCACGATGGCTCCATGGGCACGCTCCACGCCAACTCGCCGCGCGAAGCCCTGTCCAGGCTTGAATCCATGATCACGATGGGCGGCTTCTCGCTGCCTTCCAGAACCTTGCGGGAAATGATCGTGTCGTCGATCGACGTGGTCGTCCAGGCGGCCCGCCTGCGCGATGGCTCACGCCGTATCACCCATGTAACCGAGGTGGTTGGCATGGAAGGTGACATCATCACGACGCAGGATGTCTTCCTCTACGACATTGTCGGTGAAGACCCCAATGGTCGCATTATCGGCCGCCACCGTTCCACCGGCATCGGCCGGCCGAAATTCTGGGAACGTGCGCGTTACTTTGGCGAGGAATCGCGTTTGGCACAGGCACTCGATGCCGCCGAACTGCCTGACTATGTAGCGGAATGAGAATCGAATGTCCGGATTTGAAGACTTTTTGACCCCACAGGTGACCGGGATCGCCGTTGCGCTCCTTGTCATGTTTGCCGTTGGCGGTTTGATTTTCAGCCTGTTCGCGCCCTCGCTTTCCGGCACGAAACGGCGCGACCAGCGCATGCATGCTGTGGCGGCGCGCCCGCAATCCGAAAAACAGAGGAGTCAGATCCGCGACAATGACCGCCGTAAGAAATCGATCCAGGATCAGCTCAAGGATTTCGAGGAACGGCAGAAAGCCAAGCACCATAAGCAGCAGAAGGTGTCGCTGAAGGTCAAGATGGAACAAGCGGGTCTTGCCTGGGAAATGAAGCACTTCGTCATTTTCAGCACTGTCTCCTGCCTTATTTTCCTTGTGGTCGGCTTCGTGGTCAGCGGCAACATCTGGATTATATTCGCAGCCGGTTTTACCGGCGCTCTCGGCTTTCCACGCTGGTATGTCGGCAACAAGCGCAAGCGCCGGTTCAACAAGTTCCTGGAAGAGTTGCCCAACGGCGTCGACATCATCGTGCGTGGTGTGAAGGCAGGTCTGCCGCTTGCGGACTGTATCAAGGTCGTCGCCCGCGAATCCCGCGAGCCGGTGGCAACCGAATTCCGCAAGATCACCGAAACACAGGTCATGGGCCTCTCGCTTGCCGAGTCCGTCGGGAAACTGCCGGAGCGCGTGCCTGTCGCGGAGGCGAATTTCTTTGCCATTGTCGTCGCCATCCAGCAAAAGGCCGGCGGTGGCCTGGCCGAGGCGCTCGGAAACCTTTCAAAGGTTCTGCGTGGCCGCAAGTCGCTCAAGGGCAAGATCCAGGCCCTGAGTTCGGAAGCGAAATCCTCGGCCATGATCATTGGGGCGATGCCATTCGGCGTTGGCGGCATCATCTACCTGATTGCTCCGGATTACATCAGCCTGCTGTTCACCACGACGGGTGGCAACATCATCATTGGCGGATGCCTGTTCTGGATGTTCATCGGCATCATGGTCATGCGCCATATGATCAACTTCGACTTTTAAGGGGGCAGCATGGATCTGGAAACACTTGCATCGAGCCAGTTTCTTGCAGGGCTGCTCGCCATGGTCGCGGTCACCGGAACGATCTTTTCGCTCGTTGCTCCCATTCTTTCGCGCGACACGCTGAAGACCCGCATGAAATCCGTCGCCCTGGAACGCGACAAGCTGCGTGCCAAGGAGCGCGCCAGATTGCACGCCAACCAGCAACAGGACGCACGCGCATCCCTTCGCAATCAGCCGAAGGCCCAGATGAAGAGCCTGGTCGACCAGCTCAACCTCAGGGAAATGCTCTCCGACGAAAACACGACCGACAAGTTGAGGATGGCCGGCTATCGCGGATCCGCGCCGCTCTATTACTACCTGACCGCACGTGTTGCGATTCCGGTTGTCCTGCTGGTCATAGCTTTGTTCTATTCCCTGGTGGTGATCCCGGACTGGTTACCGACGGTAACCAAGGTGTGTCTGTCCATTGCAGTCGCCGGCGTCGGTGCATTCCTGCCGAACCTGTTCCTCAAGAACAAGATCGACAAGCGCAAGCTCAACATCTCACGCGCCTGGCCGGACATGCCCGACTCGACGCAGATCAGCATGAGATCGAGCGCATCCGGCCACGCGCGCTGGATGTTGAGCTTGCGCTTGTCGATCTTGTTCTTGAGGAACAGGTT
>JBCDEN010000736.1:0-2310 GCA_039179715.1 Pseudomonadota bacterium | reverse complement strand
CGCTGAACCTAGATCTCTTTATTATCCGTCTCCTCGCTTGGGACGGATTCTAACTCAATCCGGAGGAGGAAATGGGGCTAAGGTCAAGTATCATGCACAAAAATTAAACTGGATCACCAAGGTGAGGATGGTCAAAACGATTGTCCCAGCTGATCTGGCCTCGACTATGCGGAGGTTCCAGCCTGATCAGAGTTCCTTCAAGGGCAGTTCGTTATTCACAAAAAACATGGCTGCGTCGTCTTGGTCTCGTCACTATCGGCAACCGAACTTTCTTTGTCGAGTTGGCTCTATCGTCACGAATCGTTGCCTATCTTCTGATATTCCCACTACGCTCTTGGTTAAAAACACGTAACGGGAGGAAGTTATGACCATCAGACTTACAAGCACATGGGCGCTCGCAGTCGCCTTTACCATGGCGTTTGCGGCGCAGCCTGCGGTTGCCGCTGACTGTCCGCGCGGTGACCTGGATCAACGGTTCTGCGATGTTGACGGCGATCTTCTGGCCGACGCCCCGACAGATCCCAGCGAATGGCTGGACCCCGACACGCTGATTTTCGCCTACACGCCGGTCGAGGACCCTGCGGTCTACAAGACGGCATGGTCAGATTTCCTCGATCACCTGAAGGCAGTCACCGGCAAAGACGTTGTCTTCTTCCCCGTGCAGTCGAACGCCGCCCAGATCGAAGCCATGCGCTCGGGCCGTTTGCACATCTCGGGCTTCAACACGGGCTCGAACCCGCTGGCCGTGAACTGCGCTGGCTTCAACCCGTTCACGATCATGGCTTCGGAAGACGGGGGCTTCGGCTATGAGATGGAGATCCTGACCTATCCGGGATCGGGCATTGAAAAGGTCGAGGACATCAAGGGCGGCCAACTGGCCTTTACCTCGCCCACGTCAAACTCGGGCTTCAAGGCGCCATCGGCGATCCTGAAGGCCGACTATGACATGATCCCCGAGCGTGACTTCGAGCCAGTCTATTCCGGTAAGCATGACAACTCGATCCTGGGTGTGGCCAACAAGGATTATCCGGCGGCCTCGATCGCTAACTCGGTCCTCGATCGGATGATCAGCCGCAGCGTCGTCACGCCGGAGCAAGTCATATCGATCTACAAGTCCCAGACCTTCCCGACCACCGGGTTCGGCACCGTCTACAATCTGAAACCGGAACTGGCCGCAAAAGTGCGGGAGGCGTTCTTCAGCTTCGAATGGGAAGGCACCTCGCTGCAGGAAGAGTTCGAGAAATCCGGCGAGCATCAGTTCATCGAGATGACCTACAAGGAGTTCTGGGAGGTCATCCGCAAGATCGATGCGGCGAACGGCGTTTCCTACGCCTGCAAGTAATCGCTCCGCAGGTGGCCCTTTCCGGGCCTCCTGTTCCTTGGGACGGGGGAAATGACGGCATGCTCCGTCTTGAAAAACTCACGAAAACCTATCCGACCGGTGACCGCGCGCTAAACGATGTGGATCTGGCGGTGCCGAAAGGCCAGGTCCTTGCGCTGATCGGACCATCGGGCGCGGGCAAGTCAACGCTGATCCGCTGCGTGAACCGGCTGGTCGAGCCAAGCTCTGGCAAGGTGATGCTGGACGATGTCAATCTCACATCGCTGGGATCGGGTGCCCTGCGGCGCGAGCGTCGTCGGATGGGCATGATCTTCCAGGAATACGCTCTGGTCGAACGCCTGACAGTTATGGAGAACGTGCTGTCCGGGCGGCTCGGCTATGTCGGCTTCTGGCGAAGCTATCTGCGCCGCTATCCGCAAAAGAACGTCGACGAGGCGTTTCGGTTGCTGGACCGAGTGGGTCTGATCGAGATGGCGGACAAGCGCGCGGATGAGCTGTCCGGCGGTCAGCGTCAACGGGTCGGCATTTGCCGCGCCCTGATCCAGGACCCGGCGTTGCTGCTGGTCGACGAACCTACGGCGAGTCTGGACCCCAAAACCTCGCGCCAGATCATGCGATTGATCTGCGAGCTGTGTGAAGAACGGGGCCTCGCTGCGATCATCAACATTCATGATGTGGCGCTGGCGCAGATGTTTGTCCAACGCGTGATCGGTCTGACGGCGGGAGAGATCCAGTTCGACGGCGGCCCGGCGGCCCTGACCCCCGATGTGCTGACCCGGATCTACGGCGAAGAAGACTGGCAAGCGACCATCGAAAAAGTCGACGAAGAAGACGAAGAAGACGAAGAAGACGAAGAAGAAGAGGCCTTATCCGCATGAGCGCGGCGCTCGCGGCACGGCTTGGCAAGCCCTGGCGCAAGCCGCCGCTGATCAAGACCGACTGGCTACGCTATGCCATCCTGATCGGCG
>JBCDEN010000733.1:0-2342 GCA_039179715.1 Pseudomonadota bacterium | reverse complement strand
TTCCGGTCGATGGTCAGACGCGTGCGGATCGTGTCGTTGATGTGAACCGGCCTGATGAAACGCAGCCGGTCGTAACCGTAGGAAAAGGCGACCGGATTGATCGCACTCGCGGTCAGTCCGATGCCGATGGAGAACACCATCGTTCCATGGGCAATGCGCTGGCCGAACTCCTGCTTGGCGCACCATTCAGCGTCCATGTGATGGGGAAAGAAGTCACCCGTATGCCCGGCATGAACGACGAAGTCCGTTTCGGTGAGGGTCCTTCCGAACGTCTCCCGCACATGCCCGATCTCGTAGTCCTCGTAGTAGATTTCCTGAATGTTCATTGGGGCTTCCTCGCAATCGGCGTGGCAGGTGCGGCGCTGCTGTCATAAGCGGCTTCAACAAGGGCCATCGTGTACCAGGCGTCCTCCACACTGCTGACGAGCTCGTCTTCCTCGCCGGTGGCGGCACGCTGGAGCTGGCTCATCCGGCTTGCGAACGCATCCGGAAACCAGCTGCCGACAAGCCCGACGCTCTGCCAGCCGTCGCCGGTATTGATCTCAAGAATATCCGGCTCGCCCTTCGGATAGTCGAGATTGACGCCGAGCTGCAGGTAGGCGGCGCCCTTTGTGCCGCAGATGCGGAACTCGCATGCCTGATGTTTGCGGCCGAACGCGTGATTGTGATTGATCGACAGGGCACAGCGGATCCTGTCTCCGTAGTCCAGGATTGCCGCAGTCCGGGTCTGCGCGATTTTGGACGAGGGGTGCCCCATCGACCTTGCGTGCACGCCCGAGGGATCGCCCAGCAGAGCGCGGATGAAATCGAGATAGTGAATCGAGTGCAGGCTGATTTCAACGCGCGGCAGGGGTTCGAGAAACTTCCACAGACCCCAGGGCGTATCGAGCGCAAGCCAGGCATCGAAATCCACGATGTCTCCAAGCAGCCCCTTGTTCACCGCATCCTGCAGGGCCAGCATCATCGGCGCAAAGCGCAGCTGGAAATTCACGGCCGCCATCAGGTTCCGTTCTCTGCAGATCTTGAGGATTGTGCTTGCGCCTGCCAGGTCGCTGCCCATCGGTTTCTGGATCAGAACGGCAGAGCCCGGGGGCAGGATGGACAAAATGCCTGCATGAGCGTCGGGCGGCGTCGCAAGATCAAAAACCACGTCCGTCAGGCCGGCGGCTTCTTCCGGGCTTGAAAAGGACCGTATCCCGTGTGCCTGCGCAAGCGCCCGTGCTTTTTCCTGATCCGGGTCGTAGAGCCCTGCAACTTGATATCCGGCATTGGCATAGGCCGGCAGATGGGCATCCGTCACGATCGAGCCCGCCCCGAAAATGACGACCGGTTTCGGATTGGCCGCTCTTGGCCAATGCTGTTGAAGACCCTCAAACATCGTCTCTCCTCAGCCTTTCATCGCCTGCATCTGGGGTCGCGGGAACCGGTGTTGTCAACGGGTCCTAGTCAAGGTGGAAGACCTCTTCCATCATGGCCCACCATTCCCCGTCCTTCCGCGTTTCCATCGGTTTCTGGCAAGGCATGCACACATCCCACCAGCGCTGCGTTTCCGGGTCCGTAGCCATCTTCGCCGCGTCCGCCGCAAAGTCCTCGCCGTGATACTCCCAGTAGCCGAAAAGAATATTCTCCGGCTCCTTGAGGTAGATCGAATAGTTTTTGATATTGCAGTCCGAGATCATCTTCAGAACGCCCGGCCAGACGTCCGCATGCAGACGCTTGTATTCGGCGGCCTTTTCCGGCTCCAGACCGATCATCATTCCCATTCTTTGCATGACACGCTCCTATTGCGGGAAATCGGCATCGAACGGCGCGATCCGGGCCGCCGCCAGCTTGTCCTCGTCCCAGTCGATCCCCAGGCCCGGTGTATTGGACGGATAGGCACAGCCTGCCTCCATCCGCATCGTCGACGCGGTCAGACTGTCCAGCTGCGGAATGTATTCCAGCCACGGGGCATTCGGGATCGCGCAGACGAGACTGACGTGAAGCTCCATCAGGAAGTGCGGGCAAACCGGCACATTGTGGGCTTCGGCCAGATGCGCGACCTTCATCCAGGGCGTGATGCCGCCGATCCGCGCGACATCGGCCTGAACGATTCCGGCCGCGCCGTTCACCAGATAATCCTTGAACTGGCTGAGCGAATACATGCTTTCGCCCACAGCAATCGGCACGGATGTATGGGCGGCAAGGCGCGCATGTTCCATCACATCGTCAGCCGGCATCGGTTCTTCGAACCAGCCGATGCCGAATTCCTCCAGCACCCGCGCCCGGCGGGTCGCCTCGGCGCGTGAGAAGCTCTGATTTGCGTCGACCATGATTTCGTAGGCATCGCCCACCGCCTCGCG
>JBCDEN010000774.1:0-2138 GCA_039179715.1 Pseudomonadota bacterium | reverse complement strand
GCCTCGACAACGCTTCCCAGCCCCTTGTTGAGATGAGCAACATTGAGAAGCATTTTGGCGGTATTCGCGCGGTCAACGGTGTTTCTCTGGATCTTTATCCGGGAGAGGTCGTTGGTGTTCTCGGGCATAACGGGGCGGGAAAGTCCTGCCTGATGCGGATCCTGTCGGGTGCAATGATAGCGAACGAGGGCACCATCAGGGTCAATGGCGGCCTCGCCGATATCCAGAACCCGCATGATGCGCGCGATCTGGGCATCGAGACGATCTACCAGACGCTGGCGCTTGCCGATCACCTGAATGCACCCGCCAATCTCTTTCTCGGGCGCGAGCTGAAGACGAAACTCGGCAATCTCGACGACCGGAAGATGATGGCCGAGACGCAGCGCGTCCTGCGCAAGCTCAACCCCAATTTCAAGAACCTTGATGATCCGGTTGCAAAGCTATCGGGTGGCCAGCGGCAGGTTATTGCGATTGCGCGGGCAATCTATTTCAATGTGAAAATCCTGATCATGGACGAACCGACGGCAGCACTCGGTCCGTCCGAGACCGCGATGGTCGCAGACCTCATCAAGGGACTGAGGTCAGACGGGATCGGCATCCTGCTTGTCAGCCATGACATGCATGATGTGTTTGAGCTTTGCGACCGCGTGGTCGTGATGAACAAGGGCAGGAATGTGGGGTCGCATCGCATAGAAGACGTGACCAAGGACGATGTACTCAGTCTTATCATCAAGGGCGAACTGCCGGGTGACTGGGTGCCGCGTGGCCGGGACAGATTGCAATGAAGCATGAGACTGCGACAACCGCAGACAGGAAGAACGCAAAAATGCCCTGCGGCGTTGTCGTGGAACCGGGCGTGTTCCAGCTGGCGGAACAGGATCTGCCGCTTGAAGCGCCGGACGGCTGGGTGCTTGTCGACATCCGGGCCGTCGGCATTTGCGGCACCGACTACCACATTTTCGAGGGAAAACATCCGTTTCTGAACTATCCGCGTGTGATCGGCCACGAACTCAGCGGACGGATTGCCAAGGCAAGCGGCCCCTTCCGGGAAGGCGAACTGGTCGTCATCAATCCCTATCTTTCCTGCGGCACGTGCCGCGCCTGCAGAAAAGGCAAACCGAACTGCTGTGAGAATATCCAGGTTCTCGGGGTCCACAGGGACGGCGGCATGTGTTCAAGGATCGTTGTGCCGGAAACGAACCTTTACCGGGCAACCGGGCTCAGCGAGCTTCAGGCCGCAATGGTCGAGTTCCTGGCGATCGGGGCGCACGCGGTCCGGCGCGCCGGCGACTTGAACGGCGAACGCGTTCTGGTGACCGGAGCAGGGCCCATCGGCCTCGGTACGGCGCTGTTCGCGCGCATTCAGGGGGCGGACGTTCATCTGCTCGACCTCAGCGAAGCGCGGCTCTCTCAGGCAGGGGAAAAGTTCGGTTTTGAGAAACAGCACCTTGCCGGATCGGACATCCTGACCGGAGCGCTCTCGGATGGCTTCGATGTCATTTTCGATGCGACGGGAAGTGCGCGCGCGATCGAGGCGGGCTTTCAGCTGCTTGCCCATGGCAGCCGCTATGTGCTGGTCAGCGTCGTCAAGGACCAGATCCGGTTCGACGATCCGGAGTTTCACAAGCGTGAGACCCAGATCATCGGCAGCCGCAACGCAACGGCGGAAGATTTCGAAACGGTAATAGCGGCCATTCGCGACGGACTGATCGACACGGATGCGCTCTGTTCGCTCACGATCCCGGTTCGGGAAATCGCCGGCCGGTTCGAGGACCTTGCCAATGATCGCGAGACCCTGATCAAGGCGGTCGTGACGCTCTGATGCTGGCCCTGGATGCCCGGTCTGGAAAACGTGATCGAGTGTAGTGTCGTTGAGAACAAAGCACTCCTTTGGCTTAACCTCGGTCATTCCAGACAAGTGAGGTGATGCCGAACGCTGATCTGGAATCCAGAAATCTGTGTGAGCGCAGCGAACACTCTTGTCAATACGATCAGAATAGGCCGCGCCTTCGGCGCGAAATACCTCTGGTTTCCGGATCGGCGCACAGCTGGCGCTGCACTTGCCCGGAATGACAATTCCATTGACCGCGGATCACCTCACGAAATCCATATCGGGTTGTCCCGCACCGCAGGGGGCG
>JBCDEN010000318.1:0-5561 GCA_039179715.1 Pseudomonadota bacterium | reverse complement strand
GCGGCGTCAAGGGCCACCGTCATATGCACTTGAACCACCGTGCCGCCAGGCGGTGCCCTATTTCGTGTTCAGGTGCCACACCCCGTCCCAGTCCGCCGGGGCCCCTTGTGCTGAAATCAGCTCAAGCCGGTTGAGAAAAACGGCGGCGATGCCGTCGTGAGGATATGCCGCAAGGATCTGCTCGAAGCCTGTGCGCGCCTCCGGCCAGTTCGCGTCCGCAAAGGCCTGAAGCGCGGTCTCGGATGCGCTCTGCAGCTGCCTGAGTTCGTCGGTCATTTCGCTCGCGTGGGCAAGCGGTGCATAGACCCAGGTCGGTTCCGTCTTGCCTTTCACCTGGATCCTGTCGATGGCCCTGAACTCGATGCCGGACGCGGTGTCCCGCGTCCTCTGGCAGACAAGGATCTGTGTCCCGTAGATCTTGTTGGCGGCCTCGAGCCGCGCGCCGAGATTCACCGTGTCCCCCATGATGGTGTAGTTCTTGGTCTTCGCCGAGCCGATCGAACCGATCACCGCCTCGCCGGTCGCGATGCCGATCCGCTGGCGCAGGACGGGCAGGTTCTTCTGAAGGCCGGTCAGCTCCGGCAACTCCTTCTGAAACTGTTCCATGAGAAGAACATTCGTAAGCGCGCTCTCCACCGCGAGCGCGGCCTGGTTGCCGTCATCGGAAAAGGGCTGTGCCCAGTAGGCCATGATCGCGTCACCGATATATTTGTCGATGACACCTTCCCGCGCCGTGATTTCCGAGGACATCAGGTCCAGATAGCGGTTGAGCACGCGGACCAGCCCGTTGGGTGTGAATTGCTCGGAGATCGTCGTGAAGTCCGCAAGGTCGGAGAAATAGACCGAAACAACCTTCTTCTGACCCGCCGTTGCATCCGACTGGTCGGCGATCAGGCCGGAGACGACCCTGGGATCAAGATACTGCCCGAACGTATCTTTGATCCTCTGGGTGTTGCGCAGCCCGTCGACCATGGTGTTGAAGCTTTGCGTCAGGGAACCGATCTCGTCCCTAGAAAGCGGTTTGAGTTCGATCTCGAAATCGCCTTCTTCGATGCGCTTTGCACCTGATGAGAGGGCGCGCATCGGCTTGAGAATTCCGGAGATCACCAGCGAAGACAGAAGCAGCGCCAGAAGCCCCGCCATGGCGGTCGCGGCAATACTGGCATAAAACGCCTGTTGTTCATGCAGCGCTGCCGTTGCGATCGACTGGTCCGTGAACGCGGCGACATGTTCTCTCAGCGAATCCAGCCTTTCGGTAAGCTTTTGCTCCTCATTTTCAAGCTGCTCTTCGAGTGTTTCCCGCGCCGCCGGCGGCAGATCGGCGGATTTTACGAGATTGAGCGCGTGACTGTGAAAGCTGCTGTGCTGGGTCTCGATCGCGATCAGGGTCGGGTAGAGGGCAGCAAGCTCCAGCTTGTCTTCCAGCGACGTCGCTTCGTCCTGCGCGTCGCGGACGCGTTTTTCGGCGGACCGGAGCAGGTCCTCCACCCTGTTCGCGCTGGCTTCGAACAGCCCGAGCCCGGTTTCGAGGCGCTGTTCAAGGTGATGGATACGGGCAACAAGATCCGGATTCTGCGTGACCGCCGCATCGATCTCCGCGTCTGTCTTGCCGTAGCTGAGCGCTTCCAGCCGGTCGGCGCGCAGTTCCGCTTCCAGCTTTTCCACCCGCTGCAGCTCGAGTTCTTCCTGCAGCGCGATCACTTCGATCTGCGCGACTTCGTGGCGAAGCGGAGAAAACACGCTCGAGATCAGCTGAAGTTCCTTGTTGATCTCGTATATTTTGTAAATCGAATAGGTGGCGGCAGTCGCCATGATCAGGAAAACGATCAGCGATATTCCAAAAATCTTCCAGGCTATTCGCATCAGGGGGAACCACCAGAGGGTCTGCGCGCGTTGGCGCATCTTAGAGGGTTGTGAGCAGGTCTTTCAAGGCGACCCGGTAGTTGGGGTACCGGAAGGTGTACCCCAGTTCACTCTTGAGGCGCGTGTTTGAAACACGTTTGTTTTCGCCATAGAAGGACCGCGCCATGGGCGACAGATCCGCGGTTTCGAACGGGATTTCGGGCGGTGCCGTGACGCCGAGCAGTTCCGCTGCGTGGGTGACGACGTCCTGTGGCGGTGCAGGTTCGTCGTCGGTGATGTTGTAGACGCGCGTCCCGGGCTTCTTGATCGCAAGTTTGAGGGCACCTGCAATATCGGCCACGTGAATGCGGTTGAACACCTGGCCCGGTTTCACGAGGCGCCGGGCCTTGCCCTTCCTGAAATTCTCGAATGTATTCCTGCCTGGGCCGTAAATGCCGGACAGGCGGAAGATCTGGACCGGAACGCCATGTTGCGCGGAAAAGTCCAGCCAGGCGTTCTCGGCGGCAACGCGTTGCACCGAGCGCTTGGAGACCGGCCGGCAGGGTGTGTCCTCGTCCACCCAGGCGCCATCGTGATTGCCGTAGACACCAACGGTTGACAAATAACCGAGCCAGGCGGGTTTGCCGCCGGCAATATCGTCGCCATGCTGGTTGAGAACCGGATCTCCATCCTCGTTCGGCGCGATGGACACCAGCACATGGGTTGCCGTTTCAAGCGCCTCGGCAATGCCATCACCCTTGCTTTCGCCGTCAAACAGAAAAGGGGTAACACCAATCTCCTTGAGCGCGTCCGCTTTTTCCTGCGAGCGGGTCGTCCCGCCGATCCACTCAAACCGGTCGCGGCATTCCTCGATGAAAGCCTTGGAAGAAAAACCGACGCCGAAGACGAAGAGACGCATGGATCAGAGCTCCAGATGTTTGCGGCGGATTTCATAAAGCGCGACGCCGGTCGCAACCGCGAGATTGAGGCTGTCGGCCTGTCCGGCCTGCGGGATCCGGATCAGGGTCGGGCAGGCGGCGGCCATGTCGTCTTCCAGCCCTTTCTGCTCGTTTCCCATCACCAGGAGAACCGGGTCCGTGTAGTCGGGCGTGCGGAAGTCCACGGCACCTTTCAGATGCGTTGCAGCCACTGTTCCCGGCCAGGTTCCGGCAAGGGACTTGAACTCGTCCTTGGTCATCCTGGCAAGCGGAACATGGAACAGCGAACCCATCGTCGCGCGCACGGTTTCGACCGCAAAGGGATCCGTGCAATCACCAACGAGCATGACGCCGCTGCCGCCAATGGCATCGACGGTCCGGATGATCGTGCCGAGGTTGCCGGGATCGCGCACCCTGTCGAGCGCGACCCAGATAGTGTTTGTGGCAGCGTCGATGTCTTTCGCAGCGAGGGTCTTCTGCTCATAGACCCCGACGACCATCTGCGGATTGTCCTTGCGTGTCATCGCGGACATCACCGCGGTCGACACTTCCAGAATGAGTGCGCCGCGCGCTTTCGCCGTCGCCGCTGCCTTTTGCGCGACCGGGTTTTCCCTTGCCTCCGGTCCGAGCGCGAGATAACGCACGTCCCAGCCGGCCTCCAGCGCATCGGTTGCCAGCTTCAGGCCTTCGGCAACGAACAGACCGGACTGATTGCGGTGCTTGCGCTGGGCAACCAGTCCCTTGATTTCCTTGACCACCGGATTGGAGTGGCTGGTGATCTGTTTCACCGCGCCCTGACGTCTGTCTCTGCCTGTCTGCGACATGCTCCGCTCCGGCGGCCCGCGTGTGAGCCGCATTTTGAAATGATGATGCTGAGCGCTGGATTAGGCGCAAGGCGAGGTTGGGTCAAGCCTTGGTGCCGGTGGCCGGCGGCAGCAGCCGCTCCGTGGCGATCAGAATGGACTCGTCAATGTCGACCGGAAAGGACGTGACTTCCAATTTGCCGTCGATCGCCAGAAAGGAAAGACCGTGCACCTGTGTCCAGAGAGGAAAGGCGGCGCGGGTAACGGTTTCGGTAATGTCCGGTTCGCCCAGGTAGCGCGCAACCTCGCGCAACAGCACGCTGTAGGAAGCGCGGCCGACTTCCCTAAGTTCCTCGATGCGTCCCGAATGCGAGCGCGTGCTGAACATCAGTCGGAACGTGTGCGGCTCCCGGATTGCAAAGTCGACATAGACGCGTCCGATGGCCGAAATCGACTGTATCGTGCCGCGTTCGTATTGTGACGCATTTGCTTCCATCGCGGCGCCGAGCCGTTGCAGACCGTCCTTAGCGACTTCAAGCAACAGGTCCTGTTTGTTCGCGAAGTGCCGGTAGGGCGCAGCCGTGCTGACCCCCGCCAGACGGCAGGCATCGGACATGGAAAACCCGTCTGGCCCGTGTTCTTCGAGCAGGTTTCCAGCTGCAGACAGCAGCTGTCCGCGCAGGTCGCCATGGTGGTAAGCGCGCTTTTTCTTGATTTTGGTTTCGGCCATTTTCTGCTGCTTTTGAATTTTTTTCCTCGAATCTCTTGTCGAAGTTAATTCTTCTAACATATGTTAGCAACAATAACATAGTTAGAGCCGTTCACATTCAGCAGCAGTGCAGGCCTGGAGCGGATGCCGTCAAACGGAAGACGAGGACACAGCAATGTCGAACGAGAGTTCTGTTTCTGATACGGGCAAACCCGGCAATGGATTTCTGAAAAAGCTGGGGCGCAGGCTCGTCAGCCTGACAACCTTCTCGATCAATGTCGGCATCGCGGCGGCTGCCGTGATGATCGGCGTGACCACGATCCAGATGCGGGCCGAGGAAAAACCGGCTGTCCAGGCGGCTCCGCTCGTTGAAGTCCGTCCTGTAAAACCCGAGCATCAGACCGGATACGAGGTGACCAGAAGCTTTGTCGGCCGTCTTGAACCGGCCCGGCGGACGGATCTCGGATTTGAACTGTCCGGCACGGTCCGGGCGATTGAGTTCGATGAGGGCGACCTCATCAGGAAGGGCGAGGTGATCGCGGTTCTGGACACACGCACGCTGGAAGCCGAAAAAAGGCGCCAGACCGCCAATCGCAAGGCCGCGGAAAGCGACAGGGAACTGGCCGCCCTGACGCTGGAGCGCCGTCAGACGCTCCGCGATGGCGGTCATGTCAGCGACCAGATCCTCGACGAGGCCCGCCTCGCCCTGTCGCGGCTCGATGCAACGCTGGACCAGATCGATGCTGCCATCGAGGCGATCGATATCAGCCTCGACAAATCCGTCCTGACGGCGCCTTTCGACGGCTCGGTCGGGGAAAGGCTGCTGGATGAGGGCGCGACGATTGCACCCGGCGCGCCCGTGCTCCGCTTGCTCGAAGTGGCGAAACCCACTGTCCGTATCGGACTGGCGCCGGAAGTTGTCGACCGTCTGGATCGCAACGACACGTTTCAGATACGCATTTCCGATCGGCTCTTTGAGGCCAGGTTGTCGGGTCTGCGTCCGGACCTTCAGACCAGCACACGCACAATCGAAACCCTCTTCGAACTCGATGTTGCGGATGCCGCGCCGCAATTCGGGCGGCTTGCCGAACTGTCGCTGACCGAGATGATCGAGGCGGACGGCTACTGGGTGCCGACTGCGGCCCTGAAGGAAGGGCCGCGCGGTCTCTGGACGCTGCTGGCCGTGGTTCGCGCAAGCACCGAAACCGGTGAGGATGTCTTCGAAATCAGGCGCGAAGCTGTCGAGGTGCTCCACGCCGATGCAACAAG
>JBCDEN010000188.1:0-7025 GCA_039179715.1 Pseudomonadota bacterium | reverse complement strand
CGCGGGCGGGCGCGCGGAGCGGACCTTGGCGAAGACCTCGACTTCGCAGCCTTCATCAAGCGGCTGGTCGCCGATCCAGTTCATTTCACGCAGGAGAATGGTGCGGGTGGCCAGTGCCTCGCGCGGGCCGACGATCACACGGCGGCTGTCGGCATCCAGACGGACAACATAGAGCGGCTCTCCCGTTGCAACGCCGATACCGCGGCGCTGGCCGATGGTGAAGTGAATGATGCCCTCATGGGTGCCGAGCACACGCCCGTCCATGTGCACGATTTCGCCGGGCTCGGCCGCGTTGGGCCGCAGCTTGCGGATCACCTCGGCATAGTCGCCATTGGGAACAAAGCAGATGTCCTGGCTGTCCGGCTTGTCTGCAACCGACAAGCCGAATTCCGCGGCCAGTTCGCGGACCCTCGACTTGGGCATGCCCCCGAGCGGGAAGCGGATGAAATCAAGCTGCTCCTGCGTGGTGGCAAACAGGAAGTAGCTCTGGTCCCGGTCGAGGTCGGCCGGCCTGTAGAGCGCACGCCTGTTGCCCCGTTGCGCGGACCGTACATAATGACCCGTTGCAAGCGCATCGGCCCCGAGATCACGCGCGGTCTTGAGAAGGTCGGTGAACTTGACCGTCTGATTGCAGGACACGCAGGGGATCGGCGTTTCGCCGGCGATATAGCTGTCGGCGAACCGGTCCATGACCTGTTCCTTGAAGCGGCTTTCATAATCCAGCACGTAATGCGGAATGCCGATCTTGTCGGCTGCGCGGCGTGCATCATGTATGTCGACACCCGCGCAGCAGGACTTCGCCTTGGCGACGGCCGCGCCATGATCGTAGAGCTGCAGGGTGACGCCGATGACATCATACCCTTCCGCCTTCATCAACGCGGCGACAACGGAACTGTCCACGCCGCCCGACATGGCGACGACAACGCGCGTATCCTCCGGGCGACCGGGCAGATCAATACTGTTTCCCATTTCAACACTTCCAGAAGCGTCGGCCCTTGCGGCGGCGGACCGTGCAAACAGGTCGCTGATCGCGTCTTCAGGATCACTGAGCGCCAGACCGGGGCCATTTCAAAGTTGGCGGCACTATACAGATAGGAACCAGCAATGCCAATTGCAGCCGGAGCACAGCAGGCATGCTTTGCCTGATCGGCAAATCTTGCCGCCCTTCGAGGGTGCGCGGAGGCAAGTCACAAAAAATAGTTCTTTATTTTTCAATGTATTATATCGTTTTTTAATTTGGCCTGTGGCTTGCTTCTAAACCGCTGACGCAATGTGCCCTGCTTGCTGGGCAAAGACTTCGGGGGCGAATTTGCTGCCATTTGGATTGATGACCGATGTATCTGCCGGGGCTCTGTCTGCCGGTACGGGTGCGCTTCCGGGTCTGGCAAAACCGCCCGGCGCTCCAGTCGGGAAATCTGCTTTCGAAACCGAGTTGAGTGCATCTGCAGACATCCTTATGACGGGTGAGACGGGCGTCCCTGTCGGCGCTGATTTTGCCGTTGGTGACTTTCCGCCTGCTTTTGCGGCCCTTTTCAATCCCGGTGGAGGTGAAATCGATCCTGCAGCCGACGGTGCGGTGCCGGAAGCGGCGTTACCGGCCGGTCTTTCGCCCGAGGCTGCCGGTCTTTCGCCCGAGGCTGCCGGTCTTTCGCCCGAGGCTGAAGGGGAGGCGGCCGCCCCGGTGCCTCCAGGCGCTGCGGCTCCCTTGCCGGGACCGTTTGTTCCGCCTGCAGAGACCCCGGCAAGTGCGCCGGACAGCGGCGCGCCGGATTTGCCGGATACCTCAGGTCAGCGACCGGCCGACCCCTTGCAGGTGTCATTTCAGCCAGTCTTCCCGTCAACCGTTCCATTGTCAGACCAGGTAATG
Organism: Pseudomonadota bacterium; assembly: GCA_039179715.1. Classification (GTDB taxonomy): domain Bacteria; phylum Pseudomonadota; class Alphaproteobacteria; order Rhizobiales; family Stappiaceae; genus Roseibium. Next base: position 5,158 of record JBCDEN010000188.1, on the reverse strand, counting down.
CTTCCGCCCGCTGTTTTGTTCAATCAGCCGGACACAGGACCGGAAGGTGCATTGTCGCAATCGCCGACACCTGTGCAACCGGTGCAGCCAGGCGGGCACGACCAGGCCACTGGTTTGTCAAATAGAACGGCCACGCCTTCTCCAGCCGCTGGATTGTCAAATGCACCGGCAGCACCTTCTCAGGCCCTTGCTTTTGTACCTGGGGCGCGGCAGGACGCAGGCCCAGCCCCCGCAAGACAAGCCGCCAGCATCATTGTGCCGGATGCGGTTGCGCCGGAAGGCGGGCCGACCGCAAACATTGCGCGGCTTGCAGAACCCGCGCCGAGGTCCTCGGAAAACGTTCCGCCCACCACCCAAAAGAGACCCGCTCGGGGCGTCGTACCGGATCCTGCCGCGCAGCCGGAAGCTCAGCTGCTGGCCAGCGGACGCCGGTGGCAGACCGAGCTTCCGAGTGAATTGCGCGCGCCGGTGCCGGCCCTGTCGAAAGCAGCTCAGCCCGCGACGCTTGATCAGGGCCCGCTGACAGCACCGCCCACACCAAACCAGTCCTCGACCAACACCACTGCGGTCTCATTGGATGGTGGAACTCCGCCGACTGTGGTTGCCGCAGGCGTCACCCAAACGGCGCAACCGCGACCGGGTGATGTCGTGGGGCAGCCGGTTGTCGACGGTTTCGAGTGGCCCGTTGACACCGAGATTGCGAAAGCGCCACAGCGAAATAGTGCCGAGCCGGATGTGCCTGCTGTGACGCAATTCCTGCGCCAGCCTTCTCAAACCGCTCGCACAGCGCCTTTGACAACGCAAGCTGCTCCAGACTCCTCTGCCGATACGGAACCGGACGGCTTCGAGCCGGTCTCCTTGAAGGCTGAGGCAACGCCGAAAGACAGCAAGGCGCTCACACAGGGATCTGGCTCCGAGACACAGGCCGCTGGCCAGCGGTCTCAGCCCGGAGCGCTTGCCGGGGCTCAGCCTGCTGCCAATGCTGTTGACGCGCGTGCCCAAGCCGGGCCGCTGGCTGCTGCTGTCCTGGCGGCGCAGCTTCCCCTTGACGATCCCGATGCTGTAACGAAGCCCGTCGACTTCACGACCACCGGTGATTTCGTCGCAACGGTGCGCGGCGGCGAGGCGCAGGGCGCCGTCAGAACCGAAAGCCTGCAGACACCCAACCAGGCCCAGTCCGGACAGGTGGCGACGCAAGTGGCCGCCGAGATTGCGAGAAACCTCAAGAACGGGCAAACGCGGTTCCAGATGCGGTTCGATCCACCGGAACTTGGCAGGGTTGACGTCAATATGCGCGTTGGCGCTGACGGTGGCGTGCATGCGCATCTCATCGTGGAGCGTCCGGAAACCCTGGACATGTTCCTTCGTGACCAGCGCGGGCTGGAACGCGCCCTTGAGGCAGCCGGTCTGAACGCGGATTCTGAAAACCTTCAGTTTTCGCTGAAGCAGGAAGGCGGCAGGGATTTCGCCTCCGGTGACGGCCGGGATGACGGGGCCGCACCTATGAGCGAGGACGCGAATGGAACCGAGAACGAAGACCTGGACGCGGAGAGCGACGCAGTCATCAGGCTGACACTTGCCGAGAGCCGTGGCGGCCTCGATGTGAAGATTTGACCAACGGGATGACGGGTCATCCAAGGAGCATAGCGTGACAACCGTTTCTTCCAGTACGAGTGGAACCTCCCAGAGCACCAGTACGGCCAGCCAGTCGGGGCTCATGGCCAATTACGAACTGTTCCTGAGCATCCTCACGACCCAGATCCAGAACCAGGACCCGCTCGATCCGATGGATTCTGCCGAATATACAAGCCAGCTTGTGCAATATTCGAATGTCGAGCAGTCGATCCAGCAGAACAACAACCTTGAAGAGATCATTGCCATGCTCGGCAGCAACATGAGCATGAGCTATGTCGGCTATATCGGGAACGAGGTGACGGCCGATGCGTCCACCACGACGCTGTCCGGTGGCCAGGCGACCTGGAACTACGAGATCGGCGAGGACGCGACCGGAACCTATGAAGTGCGCAATTCCAGCGGTGTGGTGGTCTATACCGGCGAAGCGGATCTCAAAGCCGGCTCCGGAACAGTCACATGGAATGGCCAGCTTTCCGCCGGCGGCGAAGCCTCCGACGGTCTTTACACCATCTCGTTCGATGTGCGCGACGCTGCCAGCAACCGGGAAACCGTCAGAACGGAGACGAAGGGCATCGTCGACAGCGTCGACCTCTCCGGTTCGGAAGTTGTTCTGAATATCGGCGGCCAGAGCGTTCCGATTTCCTCGGTGACATCCGTCTCGGCACCTTCCTGAGGTGGTTTGAAAGCCGGAGTTCCGCCCGGCTGATACCTTTTTTCCGGAAAATAGGCCGTTTTATCCGACGTGAGCGGCCGGTTTGCCAGGAAAACCGGGTGCAGGGCTAAATTTTTCTCAGATCGACTGCTTCGTGCGCTGCTCTTCTTATGCCGGTTTCCGTCGATATGCCTCGCAAAATGCATGCCCGGGAAATCATGGTTAACAGAACCATGCAATACAGTTAATAACTTTAGTTTTATTCTTTGTGACTTCCTAAATATCATTCACTAAATTTAGATTTTATAGTTAATAAAAACACAATTTTGCTTTAGGCGTTTGTTAAGCGTCGTCTTGTAGTCTCATCTCACCTTGGTCATGGTTAGTGTGAGAGTACAATGACCGAACAAATTCGTTCGCGTGTAAAATATGTCATCGGCCCCGATGGTAGCCCGCTCACTATTGCGGATCTGCCACCAACTTCGACGAAGCGTTGGGTTATTCGTCGGAAGGCTGAAGTTGTCGCCGCTGTTCGCGGAGGTCTCCTGTCCCTCGAAGAGGCGTGTCAGAGATATACCCTGACAGTAGAGGAATTCCTCTCCTGGCAGAGTTCCATCGAAAAACACGGGCTTGCCGGGTTGCGCGCAACGCGCATACAGCAATACAGGGGCTGACCGTCTGCGGTCAGAGTAATGCGGGCTGCAATGCCGCTCGCTTGAAAGGTCGGTTTTTCCGGCCTTTTTCATTTGCTCCGGCCTGTTTCGGCTTTATCCAAAAGTTAATGAGATAGGCATTTTTTCCCCACCTCACTCTCGTTTTGCGAATCACGAAATCCCGGAAAACCGGTGTTTTGCCGAATCAGGTGAAATACCGTTAACCAGTTGTTAACCGTCTGGGCGGCAAATTTTGCCCATTAGGGGTGTGGCATGTCGAGCCGACGCCAAAAAAGACGGCTTGGACATGTTTCAGATGCGGGCGGGCATTCGTGAACGGAATAATTGAATTCATAAAGACATTGGGTCCGGCGCGGATTGCCGCCATGGGAGCCGTTGCGGCGATCCTTGTGGGCGTGTTTGCGTTTATCATCCTGCGGGTGACCGCGCCGCAGATGACGACGCTGTACAATGAGCTGACCCTTGAGGATTCCGCCGCGATCGTCAGTCAGCTCGAAAGCCAGGGTGTCCAGTTTCAGCTCACCCGCCAGGGCGCAACCATTCTCGTTGCCAAAGATCAGGTCGCACGGCTACGGATGCAGCTCGCCGCCGAAGGCCTGCCGACTGGCGGTTCGATAGGTTATGAGATCTTTGACCGCAGCGACACGCTCGGTGCGACGAGTTTCGTCCAGAACATCAATCATTTGCGCGCGATGGAAGGCGAGCTTTCTCGGACGATCGGATCGCTGGACCGGATCAAGGCGGCGCGCGTTCATCTGGTCATCCCGGAGCGCGAATTGTTTCAGCGGGACCGCCGCCCGCCCTCTGCGTCAATTGTCCTGAACGTGCGCGGTGCGCTGGGTCCGGGCGAGATACGCGCCGTTCAGCACCTTGTCGCGACGGCCGTCGACGGACTGGACCCGGACCGGGTGTCGATCGTCGATGAAAGCGGCCGGCTGCTGGCATCCGGTGCCGGTGCCAGCGATGAGGACATGGTGTCCACGTCGCTTCAGGAGCGCACCGTGGCCATTGAAGGCCGCCTGCGCAATCAGATCGAGGAAATTCTGAACTCCATTGTCGGACCCGGACGGGCGCGTGTGCGTGTCAATGCCGAGGTCGACTTCAACCGGTTGACGGAGACGACCGAAACCTTCGATCCGGAGGGTCAGGTCGTGCGTTCGACGCAGACCAAGGAAGAAGCAACATCGTCCGTCAGCCGCAACGGACAAGTCACGGTCGGCAACGAACTGCCGAACGCGCAGGCACAGCAAGACGAAGGCGGCCGCGATACGGCGTCCCTCACCGAGGAGGTTGTCAACTACGAGATTTCACGCTCGACCCGGACCGAGGTTGTGGAGGCCGGGCAGGTCAGGCGGTTGTCCGTGGCCGTTCTTGTCGACGGCACCTACGAGCCGGACGGGAACGGCAACTCCGTCTACAACCCGCGTCCGCAGGAAACGCTCGACCGGATCGCCGTTCTCGTGCGTTCGGCTGTCGGCTTCGACGAAAATCGGGGTGATCTTGTCGAAGTCGTCAATCTGCAATTCGCGTTGCCCCCTCAGGACGATCTGCTCGCGGAAGGCGACGGACTGTTCGAATTCACACGCGACGACATCATCCGGTTCGCTGAACTCGGGGTCCTGTTCCTGATCACCATCTTGCTGCTGCTCTTCGTGGTACGGCCGCTGTTGCGCCGGATCGTCACGCCGGAGGAGAAGCAGCCGCAGGAGCTCATGATCGGGCCTGACGGCACGCTGGTTGTCGAAACCGATGTTCCGCAGGACGAGGACATGGAAGACGAGTTCGTGATCGAGTGGCTCGAGCAGGCAAAGCAGGAAGGTGCGATGCAGGCAAGCTCGATCGCGAAAGTCGGCGACATGATCAAGGACCATCCGACCGAAGCGGTGACAATCGTGCGCGGCTGGCTGGATGAGCAGGCAGCCTGATGGTAAGCGATCAACTTCAGCAACACCTTACGATCAGCGCGGACGAGGAAGACCGCGAACTGAAAGGTGCCGAGCGCGCGGCGGTTCTGCTGCTTGCGCTCGGGGAATCGCACGGTTCGCCAATCTGGGAAAAGCTGGACGAAATCGAGGTTCGCCAGGTCTCGGCTGCGATGGCAAATCTTGGTCCGGTCACACCGAACATGCTTGAGAACCTGTTCAAGGACTTCGTTCGCCGGGTCAGTTCAAGAGGCGCGTTGACGGGCAACGTGGAT
>JBCDEN010000705.1:0-2509 GCA_039179715.1 Pseudomonadota bacterium | reverse complement strand
TTCTTGTCGAACGCCAGTTCAATGCACCATGGGGCCGCATGATGCGCGCCATCCGCGACAATGAGGATGCTGCCAAGGCGATGGGCAAGAATGTCGAATTCCGCCGTCTGGAAGCGTTTATCTTCGGCGCGGCCCTGATGGGGCTTGGCGGTGCGCTGTTTGCCCATTTCAACCGCTCGATCACACCCGAAGCCATCGATCCGATGGTGGCAACCTTCCTGATCTGGATCATGCTGATCCTCGGCGGATCGGGTAACAATCGCGGCGCCATACTCGGTGCCGCCGTGGTTTGGATCATTTGGTCCGTTTCAGAGATTGCAACCGACCGTCTTCCGACGGAATATGCGGTCCAGGCAAAATACATCCGCCTGTTCCTGATCGGCCTGATGCTGCAGCTCGTGCTGCGCTTCCGGCCCGAAGGACTGCTCCCCGAGCCATTGAGGGGAGACCAGCGGGTAACGAAATCCGGGGCGGACCAGAGTTAGGCCCGCTCCGTGGAACCTGTTGTCCCGAATTGAGGGGCACGGGAACCGCGATCCCTAAAGACCCGGCAAAGACCGGATTATGAGGAGGTACTCTTGATGAAAACCAAGTTTCTTGCACTTGCCGCAGGCATGATGGCTGCAACCGCACTGGCATCCGTGCCCGCGCAGGCCGATGTGAAAATCGGTCTGATCGGCGGCGTCTCCGGCCCGATCGCGGCCATGGCGCCGGCCATGATCGACGCGGCCCAGCTCGCCGTTCAGCAGGTGAACGAGCAGGGCGGCATCGGCGATGGCGAGACCCTGGTCGGCGTCGTCGGCGACAGCGCCTGCAACCCCCAGGGCGGCACGGATGCGGCCACCAAGGCCGTCAACATCGAAGGTGTTGTCGGGATCGTCGGCCCGCATTGCTCGGGCGCTGTTCTGGCCGCTGCCGGTTCGGTCACGATCCCGGCCGGCATCGCGCTGATCACGCCGTCCGGCACCTCGCCGGAAATCTCCGGCCTGGAAGACAAGGGCACCGTGTTCCGCACCGTGCCGTCCGATGACTACCAGGGCCGTGCGCTTGCCCGTACCATGAAGGACATGGGTTACGGCAAGGTCGCCGTCGCCTACCTCAACAACGACTACGGCACAGGCCTCGCAAATGCATTCAAGGCCGAATATGTCGATGAACTCGGCGGTGACATCACCCAGTTCGCGGCACACGAGGAAGGCAAGGCGTCCTATCGCTCCAACCTGGCGGAACTCGCCAAGGGCGGTGCCGACACGCTCGTGATCTTCGACTACGGTGACGGCACCGGTCTCACCATCCTGCGCCAGGCACTGGAAAACGGTTTCTTTGACAAGTTCGTCGGCGGCGACGGCATGAAGTCCGACGCCGTGATCAACGAACTGGGCGCGGAAAACCTGTCGGCCTTCGTTGCGTCCTCACCGGTCGGCGAAGCCTCACAGTCCCTCGACATGTTCAACGAAGCCTTCAAGGGCATCGGTGGCGATCCGGATGCGATCTTCGCCAACACGTCTTATGACGCCGCATTCCTGCTGGCGCTTGCCGTTGAAAAGGCAGGCGGCAAGAAGGAAGACGTCGCCGCCGCAGTCGTTGACGTTTCCAACGGTGAAGGCGAAGCCATTCTTCCCGGTGAATGGAAGAAGGCCAAGGAACTGATCGCGGCCGGCACGGCCATCGACTACAAGGGCGCCGCCGGTGATCACAACTTCGACGCCAGGGGCGATGTTCCGGGCACCTATGCCCTTTTCGAAGTCGGCTCGAACGGCTTCGAGACCATCACCGAGATGAAATAAGCTTTTTATAAGCAGCATTTCAGGAAACCGGCGGTTCAAAAGAACCGCCGGTTTTTTGTTTTGACCTCATCGTTGACTGCTTTGTCACGCCGGAGGTCATGCCCGGTCCTGCCTCCCTGCAGTCCGGTTAATCACCAAAATAAGTGCCACAGGACGAGCCCGTATATACAGACTTGTCATCCCTGCTGACGCGCAGCGGAAGGCAGGGAACCAGTAGCTCTTGGGTTCTAGTTAGGTCAACCACACGGCGTACTGGCTCCCGGTCTTGCCGCTATTGCGGCAAACCGGGACGAAAAATCCGAGAGTCCATCGCGTATCCTGACTTGGCATTGGACGAAATAGTGTTTTCTCTACGACATAAGCTCGGCAGCTCTTTCCAAACTTGGGGGCAATGGTTCAAACCCTGAAATGTCGGCAAGGGCCAAGCGCCGGGGCTGAACCGAAAAGTCCCCTCTCCCGCTGGGAGAGGTAACCAGTGGACGGTAATCGAATGGTCCATTCGACCCCCATCAACAGTTCCAAGAATCCTAGAAAGCGGACGGCCAAGCGCAAGGGCCTCATCCCGAGGAAGCGCGGGAGCGCTGTCGCGAAGGATGCGCGGCTGGTTCAGACCCATGTGGCCCATCCTTCGAGACGGACCTCTCGGCCCCCTCAGGATGAGGGTGTAAGAGGTAGCCGCCTAATTCTGCCCTCGTCGGCGACCCTTTTGCCCAGGGAGAAAT
>JBCDEN010000821.1:0-1841 GCA_039179715.1 Pseudomonadota bacterium | reverse complement strand
GGCTTCGGAAATGTCCTGAACGGTCTTGAATTCAATCACACGGCGACAGCGCTTCTTGGCGGCCAGTCGGTCGCTGTCCCGCTGGCCGGGGCCGCGCCAGCGGTACAGGAATTCCGGGCGTGCTCCGCAGGCCTGAACGCCTGACAAGCGCTTGAACCTGCCCGGGGCCGGCAATGAGGCCGGCTGCGGTCTCAGGCAAGTTTCATCGTCACGATCCCGGCCACGATGAGCAGGGCGGCGACGGCCTTTTGCATGCTGACCGCTTCACCAAGAAACCAGTACCCGACGGCAAATGCGCCAACAGCGCCAATCCCGGTCCAGATCATGTAACTGGTGCCAAGGGGAAGCGAGCGCATTGACAGGGACAACAATCCGAAGGACGCCACCATCGCGGCGAGCATGATCAGCGTCGGGGTCAATCGTGTGAAGCCGTGCGATTCCTTCATCGCAAAGGCCCAGACGATTTCAAGAAGACCGGCGGCAAACAGGAATATCCACGCCATGGCTATTCTCCATTGCGGGCCGTCCCGACTGATTGATTGAAAGCAATTGGAGGCCGTCCCCCACCCCTCAGATGGGGGAACGAAAGGCCGATGCAAATGAAACATCTGTAAGCTTTGCCGCCTTGACCGGTGCGGACCATGCTTTCACCGGAAAGTCAGGGTCCTCACACCCTGTTGAGCAATCTCGCGCGGATGGTGTTCGGCAGGGCGCGGATTTCTTCCAGGATGCGCACCGGGTCCTCGACGGGGCTGTCCACATCCAGAACCACGTAACCAATATCGAGATGCGACTGCATGAACTGGGCGTGGATGTTCAGGTCGTGGCGGGTGAACAGGTCGTTGAGGGTGCGCATTGCACCCGGTGCGTTGTGATGCACCTGAATAAAGCGGGTCGCCTCCGTGCCCTTGGGCAACTGTACCTGCGGGAATTCGACGGCACCGATGGTCGAGCCGACATCGGAATATTCAACCAGCCGCTTGGACACCTCTTCACCGATCCGGGCCTGCGCTTCTTCTGTGGAGCCGCCGACATGGGGCGTCAGGATGACATTGTCGATGCCGCGCAGGGGCGAGGTAAACTCATCCTTGTTGGATTTCGGTTCGACCGGGAAGACGTCGATCGCCGCACCAGCCAGATGGCCCGACTTGAGCGCATCCGCGAGTGCCTCGATGTCGATGACCTTGCCGCGGGCGTTGTTGATCAGAAACGCGCCTTTTTTCATCTTCGCAATCTGCTCGGCGCGGAACATGTTGCGGGTTTCCTTGGTGTCTGGAACGTGCAGCGACACGACGTCGGCTTGCGAGAGCAGAGCATCCAGGCTTTCTGCGGGCGAGACGTTGCCGTGCTGCAGCTTGTCGACCATATCGAAATAGATGACGCGCATGCCCATGGCCTCGGCCAGGTTGGAAAGCTGCGTGCCGATATTGCCGTATCCGACAATGCCAAGGGTCTTGCCACGGATCTCGTGGGAACCGGCGGCAGTTTTCAGCCAGCGTCCCTCGTGGGCGGCCGCCGATTTTGTGAAGACGCCGCGCAGCAGCATGACGATCTCGGCAATCGTCAGTTCCGCCACCGACCGCGTGTTGGAGAAGGGGGCGTTGAAAACCGGAATACCACGGTTCAGGGTGCCGTTCAGGTCGACCTGGTTGGTGCCGACGGAAAAACAGCCGACCGCAACAAGGCTCTTGGCAGCTTCCAGAACCTCTTCGCTCACCTGGGTGCGCGAGCGGATGCCGAGGATCTGCACGTCCTGCAGCTTGTCGATCAAGGCGTCTTTTTCCAGCGCGCCGGGCAGTACCTCGACGTTGGTGTAGCCGGCCTTTTCAACAACGGCGCGG
>JBCDEN010000839.1:0-1695 GCA_039179715.1 Pseudomonadota bacterium | reverse complement strand
GCCCAGGCGGCCTCGTGAGATGCAGCAAGTTCCCGGATCTTGCCCAGGACAGGCGCGGGCGCTTCATAGACTTCGACCGTCTTGTCGGCGATGAAGGCGTTTCCACGGGCATCGGCGCTGTCCCAGACACTGCCGGCAAGCTCTGCAAGCGCGGCTCCCGACACCTTCTCAATGGCCGCCTTGTCTTCATCAGACAATCCATCCCAGATATCTTCGTTCATCACCATGAACCAGGAGGTGTTGTAGATGCCGCCGGGAACGGTCATGGAGGATGTGATGTAGTCCGTGAGCTTGAAGGCCTGGAGCGCCTCGATCGGGAACGTGACTCCGTCGATCACGCCGCGGGAAAGCTTCTCGTAGACTTCGCCCGGCCCCATGAACTGCGTGGTAATGCCGAGATCCTGTGATAAATCAGCGATGTAGCCACCCGGTGTGCGTATTTTCAGGCCTGCGAAATCTTCCGGATTTTCGATCTTGCGCTGATTGTTGTGGAACATGCCGGGACCGTGGATCCACAGCCCGAGCAGTTTGGTGCCCTGATGCTCAGCCTGTGCGTCGAGCTGACCGCCATAGACATCCCAATAGGCCTTGGACCCGTCCGTTGCCGTGTCGGCCATGAAGGAAAACTGGCCAATACGCGACCGCAGGAAGCGGTCGTCGCGGGTGAAGGAATGCAGACCATAGGTGATATCGGCAACGCCATCTGCCGCCAGGTCGTAATGCGCGGGCGGCGGTCCGAGCGGCTTGGGCAGGATGCGCACGGTCACGCGTCCGTCCGTCGCTTCCGCGATCTGCGCGGCCCAGGGCTCCATGACACCGGTCACGATCGGGTGTTTCGGGGGCAGCCAGGACGACAACACCAGTTCGTCGGCGACAGCGCCCGAAAATGCGCCCGACACAACGGTTGCCATCAGACCGGCGAGCAATGAAAGACACTTGATGGATTTCATGATTTTTCCTCCCACTTGCCGTCAAAGACCCGATCACTCCCCGACCGGGACAAAACTGAGCAGTTGACGCCCGAAAATAGTTGCATATGAAACTAAGTCAATCCTAAAATGGGGCTCGACGAGATTTGCGGCCGAGAGATCATGACCAGACCCAAGAACGCCGGCACCAGCGGACCGACGGATTCAAGTGAAAACGATAACGGTCCTAGTTTCGATCTGCAGACCTTCTTTCCCTATCAGGTGAGGGTGTTCTACAGCGACGTTACCAATGCCCTGTCAGCGGTCTACCAGCGCGACTACGGCATGATGCCGGCCGAATGGCGGACGATGGCGATCCTGGGCGCGGCTGGAACCGGCCTTCAGGCGACGGAGATCGTGTCGCGTTCAAGCATGGACAAGGTTGTCGTCAGCCGTGCCGTGAAGCGCATGGAAGACCGCGGGTTTTTGAAACGCTCAACCCATTCGGAAGACGGACGAAGTTTCCTGTTGCAGCTCAGCGCCGAAGGCCGGGCCGTTTATGAAGATCTCGGACCCAAACTGCTGGCAGTCGAACGCAGGATGCTGAACGGACTGAGTGCCGACGACATCTACGGTTTTCTGGCGATCGCGCAACGTATCCGGGACAATCTGTCGGAGCAGGGCGGAGAGGTTTAGGTGACGGCCACATTAATGAGGCCGAAAGGGTTTGAGGCTGCTTGCTTCTCCTCCGCGTTGCGAAAGGCTTGAAAATTCGTGTCCGGTTGAG
>JBCDEN010000495.1:0-3821 GCA_039179715.1 Pseudomonadota bacterium | reverse complement strand
TCGGAAGACTATCTTGCCGACGGCATTACCGAAGACATCACCACGGCGCTATCCAAGAACCGCTGGCTCACGGTGATCGCCCGCAATTCCACTTTCTCCTTCCGCAATTCGGCGGACGGCATCCGGGTAATCGGCGAGAAGCTCGGTGCAAGCTACATCGTCACCGGCAGCGTCCGCAAGGCGGGACAGCGTGTCCGGATCACCGTTCAGCTGGTCGATGCAGGCACGGAGAACAGCGTCTGGTCGGAGCGGTTCGACCGGGACATGAAGGACATTTTCGACCTCCAGGACGAGATCACCGAGCTGGTTGCCTCGCGCATCGAATCCGAACTGGGCATGACCGAACAGCGCAAGGCGGAGCGCCGTCCCCGGAAGAACCTGGGGGCCTGGGATCTCTACCAGCTGGGGGTCGCCGAGTTCTACAAGTTCACACCGGAAGCCAACCAGCGCTGCCAGGGCCTGCTCCGTCAGTCGCTTGAGCTCGATCCGGATTTTGCGAGCGCCCACTCCCGGCTTGCCTATGCGATCGTGCTCAGCATGGTCTATTTCGATGCTGCGCCGGATGATGAGCGCATGGACGAGGCTTTGCTGGCGGCCAAGCGGGCACTGGAGCTGGACGATCAGGACGCCAACAGTTTTTTCACGATCGGCCGGGTGTATCTTGCCCGGCGCGAGTATGATCTGGCGATCGACGCGCTGGAACATGCAGTCGAACTCAACCCCTACCTTGCGGTCACTTATTGCGGCCTCGGGGATTCACTCGCCTATGAGGGGCGTCTGGACGAGGCGATCGAACAGTTCGAGATCGCCATTCGCCTGAGCCCGCACGACCCGTTCCGTTGGGCGTTCTACTCCTACCGGTCCCTTGCCCACCTGTTCCGGGGCGAATACGAAGATGCCGTCAGCTGGGCGCGCAAGTCCGTGCAGATCCCGAATGCGCAATATTGGGCCAAGGCCCATCTCGTCGCCGCGCTTGGCCTGCTTGGCGAAACAGACCAGGCAGCGAGAGCCATTCGCGACCTGACGAAACTCAAGCCGGAATTCTCGATCGACTTTGCCAGGGAACATCTGTTCTACCTGAAGAAGGAAGACCAGATCGAAACCTACATGGCAGGACTACGCAAGGCGGGCCTGCGCGAACACTCCTGATCGAAATCGCTCAAAGTCTGAGATGAAACAGGACTGGGCAGACGTTTTACCCTGCCGCAACCACCCGTCTGTCGCGCAGTGCGAACTTCTTGATCTCAAGATCGGTGAAAGGTTGTTTGAGTGACACGTGTGACCACCGTTCACATGTGCCGGACTTTGAAAGGTGGCGCATTGCCGGCAGCTTCCCGGTTCGCCGCCGGGCTGTTCAGGTGAGAAGCGCGTCGATCCTGGCAAGCGTTGCGGCGTTCACGGCAACACCGTCCCCCCGCGCCGACAATCGCTTGGACCGCCTCCCGTCACCGGGCAGGTGTGCCCCCTCCTGAAAACGGATCGCTTCAACAAGTTCGGCGACCGTGGCGTTGAAACCGCCGGCTGACGTCGCGCCCGGGTCGATTGCAATGAAACACTGCCCGGTCCGCGGCGGACCGCCTGCTGTTCCTGAAAAGGGTGACGCGTTTATCCCGAGCGTCGCGCCGGTAAGCGCGGCGGCCATGACTTCCGTCAGAAGCGCAATGCCGACGCCCTTGTATCCGCCCGATGGGGCCATCGATCCCTTGAGCCCGATCTCCGGGTCGGTCGTCGGGTTTCCCTCGCCGTCCAGCGCCCAGCCGATCGGGATCGGCTTGCCCTCGCGCGCATGTTTCATGACTTCGCTCTTGGCAATAGTGCTGGCGCTCTGGTCGATCAGCAGCGCGGGTTGGCCGTCAGCGCCTGGAACCGCGACGGAAAACGGGTTCGTGCCGACAACAGGCTTTGCGCCGCCGGATGGCGCGATGGACGCCGGCGCGTTGGTGAAACCGAGCCCGACCAGGCCGTCTTGGGCCAGCCGGAAAGTGTGATAGCCGAGCACTCCGCAATTGTAGCTGTTCCTGACCGTCAGGACGGCAATGCCCTGCGCGCGTGCCGCGGGCACGAGGGCTTCAAAACCCAGGTCGATCGCGGCATGGGCAAATCCGGTTCCGGCGTCCACCGAGACCACACCGGGCCTGGGCTGCGCAAGCAGGGGTTCCGCCTGGCCGTCGACCTTGCCGCAGCGGACATGTTCGCAATAGATCGGGATATAGGCCAGGCCGTGGCTGGCGACGCCGTCCGCCTCCGTCGCCGCTGTTGCAAGAGCCAGGGCACGGGCGCTTCTTTCCGACGTGCCTGCCGCCACAAGCGCACGAAACGAAAGATCTTCGATTTCCGCGAGCGAGAGGGTCCGGGTCTCGGTCATGATTGCACCTCGTCAGTCATTGTCGGAAAGTCCCGCGCCTGCACCGCGCAGACGCGATTCCTCGGTGGCGGGCGCATAGGTGCGATGCGCAAGCATGGTAAGCCGGTTCCAGCTGTCCGGATCCGGGCTCACAAGCGCGTGTCGCGGCTGCCAGGAAGCTGTTGTCTCCGCCCGGAGAACCCTTATCCGTTCCGCGCGTTCCGGCAGCGTGTCGGGACAAAGAAGACTGTTGCCGTCGGTAACGCCAACATGGCCGTCGATCTCGATCCTGACGCAGCACTTCAGCGCCGATGCCGCGTTCGCTGCAAATGGCACAATCAGAAGCGGCACGCTCACCTGCTGTATCTCCAGGGTTTGCGCGCGCAAACGCTGTGCGCAGTCGGACAGGAACGCACCCGTTGCGAGCGGGCACAGGTCCGCTTCGCCGCGCCAGATCTTGTCCGTGGTCAAAGGCCGATGATCTTCCGACACGGCGAGCCCCTGATCCAGCAGCACGGCCAGCGCCGCCATGCCGTCAAAGCCTCTGAAACAAAGCCAGCGGGTCGCCTTCGATGCTTCTTCCGCAAGACCCCACGGATAGCCGGCACCGCGCGCTGCACGTTTTGCAGTCGCCTCGATCTCGTTCAGCGACAGGTTCATGTCCCTGCCTCCGGATAGACCCAGAGATCGGCATTGTCCGTGGCGAGGTCTTCGGGATAGGGCGCGCCTGCAAACATGCAGATCCGCACCCACCGGTCGGACCGCGGATCGAAATGCGTTGCTCCGAAGAACGACAATTTCGCGCGCAGCATGTCGACCGGCATGACCGAGGCGCTGATCGTGTTGTCGCGGATCTCGCCGTAAGGCGCGAGACGGCCCATCTGCGCCCGCCTGATGGTATGACGGTGTTCCGGATGACGCAGGAGAAACCGGGCGATCGGTTCCGTCGGTGTCCATGCGTCCAGCTCCGAAAGGGCCGCGGCTGCATCGCGTGCCGGCGCAAGCGGCTGCTCATAATCGGCAATCGGTTCCTCGAACCGCTCACCCATGCGCGGCTCCAGTTTCTCCTCCGAGACGTACCAGGCACGCGCGCAATTGGCGGGATCTTTCCAATCGACGTCCTGCGCCCAGCCGAAACTCTCCTGCAAGAGCGCCCTGACCGCGCGCACCGGCATTGATCCGTCAATGCAAAACGCATCCGGATTGCCGTCTGCCATGCAGCCTGCCAGCCCGTCGACAAGCGCGCCATAAGGTTCCAGGATGAGCGAAGCGACAAGTTCCTGACCTTCTTCGCTCAAGGACGTTTCGGTCCATTCGATCAGCGTGTTCCAGGGTCGCTCGGCACGCGCGTCCCAACCGGAAAGATACTGCGACAGGGTTTCAAGGTCGGCCTTCAGCCGTGCCAGCTTGTCGAGCTGCACGGGATGTTCGGAGCGCCAGCGATCCACGGAAGCGGCGCTTCGTTGCACGAGCTGCC
>JBCDEN010000100.1:0-9029 GCA_039179715.1 Pseudomonadota bacterium | reverse complement strand
CCTGAAGGCGCTTTACCGCGATGCCGGTGTCCTGGTTCTCGACGAACCGACCGCTGTTCTGACGCCACAGGAGTCCGACACCCAGTTCGCGACCCTGAAGAAGCTCGCGCCGGACGGTCTCGCAATCATTTTCATCTCCCACAAGCTTGCCGAGGTCATCGCCTCGTCACACCGCGTCGCCGTTCTGCGGGGCGGGCGCAAGGTGGCCGATCTTCCCACTGCCGACTGCGATCTCAGGAAACTGGCGGAACTCATGGTCGGTCACGAAATCGTGGAGACGGTACGCGGCGAGGGATCGCCCGGAGCGCCGCTCCTCACCTTGAGCGGCATTTCAGCCGGCGAAGGACGCGACGCCCTGCATGAGATCGATCTGACGTTGAACTCGGGCGAGATACTGGGCATCGCAGGCGTCTCGGGCAATGGCCAGACCATGCTCGCGCGCGTCATCTCCGGCCTGCAGGTGCCGGCAACGGGAACGATGGCTCTTGCCGGAAACGACGAGACCGGTGCCAACGCGCGCAAGATGATCGACGAGGGTCTGGCCCGCATTCCCGAAGACCGTCATCACGACGGCATCGTCGGTGCCATGAGCGTTTCGGAAAATCTCGCAATCGAATCCATCCGCAAGCCACAAAACCAGCGGTTTGGATTGCTGCGGTTCTCCGCCATGCGCGAAACAGCCAGGCGGCTGATCAAGACCTATGACATTCGCTGCCAGGGAGAAGACAGCCAGGCGCGGCTGCTTTCCGGCGGTAACATCCAGAAAATCGTGCTGGCACGAACCCTCGATCCCGAACCGAAAGTGGTCCTTGCCGCCCAGCCGTCCCGTGGTCTGGATGTCGGCGCAACCTCGGACGTGCACCAGCGCCTTCTGGCCGCGCGCGACCGTGGAGCCGGTGTGATCCTGATTTCCGAGGATCTGGACGAACTGATGCGTCTGTCTGACAGCATCGCGGTGATACACCGGGGCAGATTGTCGGCGGCGGACCCGACCGAAAGCCTGGATCGCGGAACGCTCGGATTGCGCATGGCCGGCCAGAGTGGAGAAGCGGCATGATCCGGTTTGAACCGCGCCCGCCGGCGTCTGTGTCGCGCATGCTCGGCGTTTCCCTGGCAGCGGCCCTGGCCGCTCTTGTCCTGGCAGCCATACCCATGCTGTTTGCCGGATTGTCGGTGTTCGATGCCTATGGCCTGATGGTCAAGGGAGCCTTCGGGTCCCTGTTTGCCTTTACCGAGATGCTGACACGGGCAACGCCGCTGATCCTGACCGGGCTTGCCGCCGCGGTCGCCTTCCGGGCCAAGCTCTGGAACATCGGTGCCGAAGGTCAACTTTACATGGGCGCGCTGGCAGCCGTCGCGGTCGGCACCGGTGCCTTCACCGCCCCGGCCTTCCTTCTCATTCCCCTGGTCGTCATCGCAGGTGCCCTTTCCGGCGGTCTGTTGATGCTCGGCCCGACCCTGTTGAAGACACGCCTGGGTGTCGACGAAGTCGTCACCACCCTCTTGTTGAACTTCATCGTCCTGCTCTTTGTGCAGATGATGCTGGAAGGTCCCATGCAGGACCCGATGGGAATGGGCTGGCCGCAATCGGAGCCGATCCTCGACGAAGCCGCGCTGCCCAAACTTCTTGATCGCATGCGCATTCACTGGGGCCTCGTACTTGCCCTTGCGGCTTCGCTCGGCGTCTATTTCCTGCTCAAGCGGACCGTCTGGGGGTTCGAAATCCGGGCTGTCGGCGAAAACGCGGCGGCCGCCCGCCACGCGGGCATTCCGGTCACGGCGACTTTCATGCGCGTCGGTCTGCTGTCAGGTGCGCTTGCCGGGATCGCCGGTGTTGGTGAAGTTGCCGGACTGAAAGGCTATCTCACCGCGGATCTCTCGCCGGGTTTCGGCTATTCCGGCATTGTCGTCGCCATGCTTGCGGGCCTGTCACCGATCGGCGTCGTCTTCGCCGCCCTGTTCATCGCCAGTATCTTTGTCGGAGCCGATTCCATGTCGCGCGCCACGGGTGTGTCCAACTACCTGGCGGATCTCATCGTCGCGATGGCGCTCCTGTGTGTCCTCGTTTCCGGGCTGTTCCTGCGCTTCAAGGTGAAGTTCATCTCGGCGCCCTCAGCCAGGGAGGCCAGCCGATGATCGAAATCATCGACATTCTCTTGTCCGCGAATTTCTGGGCAGCGGCGCTGCGCATCGCCACGCCGCTGATCTTCGGCGTGATCGGAGCCCTGATCTGCGAGCGCGCGGGCGTGCTCAATCTCGGCATCGAGGGGATTTTCACCGCCGGTGCCATGGCCGGATGGATGGCGGTCTGGCTTGGCGCGGGCCTGTGGGGCGGCGTCCTGGTGGCCGCTGGAGCCGGCGCGGTCTTCGGACTGCTCCACGCGATCCTCACCGTGCCGCTCGGGCTTTCTCAGCATGTCTCGGGCATCGGCGTGACCCTCTTTGCCACGTCCTTGAGCTACTTCATCTACCGGACGGCGCTGCCGGATGTCTCCTCGCCACCGAGGATCGACGCCTTCCAGCCCCTCGATATTCCGGTTCTGAGCGAGTTGCCTTTCCTCGGCCCTGCCCTGTTCCAGCAGACGCCTCTGACATTCCTGGCCCTCTTCCTGGTGCTTGCAACCGCCTATGTCCTCTACAGGACCCCGCTCGGCCTTGCGATCCAGGCGGTCGGCGACAACCCGGCTGCGGTCGAGTCGCAGGGGCTGTCCGTCTACGCCATCCGCATGGGCACAGTGGTTGCCGGTTCGGCGATCATGGCGCTCGGTGGCGCCTTCCTGACGATGTCCGCTTTCGACGCGTTTTTCTTCGGCATGGTCAACGGACGCGGCTGGATCTGTATCGCGCTCACGGTCTTCGCCTCCTGGCGGCCCGGCAAGGCGTTGATCGGCGCCCTGCTCTTCGGTGCGTTCGATGCCTTCCAGGTGCGCCTTCAAACTGAAGTCGGCAGCTTCATCCCCGGCCAGGTTTTCCTGATGATGCCCTACATCCTGTCGATTGCGGCACTCATCGTGGTGGCGAGGCGGGCCGACTATCCGCGCGCACTGCTCGTTCCGTATTTCAGGGGCCAACGCTGAGGTGACAAGCCCTGTCTCTTGATCTTCTGGTAAAGAACGCAAACCTGCCCGACGGTCGAACCGGTGTCGACATCGCCTGCAGAAACGGCCTGATCGAGGCCGTCGAGGCTGGAATTGATGCCGACGCGGGCGAGATCATCGACGCGGCCGGAAAATTGGTCTCACCGCCCTTTATCGACAGTCATTTTCACATGGACGCGACGCTCTCGCTCGGACTGCCGCGCATGAACCGCAGCGGCACACTGCTGGAAGGCATCGCGCTGTGGGGAGAACTCAAGGAGATCCTCACGGTCGAGGCCGTTGTTGAACGGGCGCTGAAATATTGCGACCTCGCCGTTTCGCAAGGTCTTCTCGCCATCCGCACCCATGTGGACGTCTGTGACGACCGCCTGACCGGTGTCAAAGGCCTTCTGGAAGTCCGGGAGAAGGTGCGGGATTATATCGATCTGCAGCTGGTCGCCTTCCCTCAGGACGGTCTCTACCGCTCGCAAAACGCGGAAAAGAACCTGCTCACGGCGCTCGACATGGGTGTCGACATCGTCGGCGGCATCCCGCATTTCGAGCGCACCATGGACGACGGTGCCAGGTCGGTCGCCAGACTGTGCGGGATCGCTGCCGAACGCGGCCTCATGGTCGACATGCATTGCGACGAGACGGACGACCCGGTGTCGCGCCATATCGAAACCCTCGCCTACGAAACCCAGCGGCTCGGGCTTCAGGGCCGTGTTGCCGGCTCTCACCTGACCTCCATGCACTCCATGGACAACTACTACGTATCCAAACTGCTGCCGCTGATTGCTGAAGCTGAAGTGCATGCGATCGCCAATCCGCTGATCAACATCACGCTGCAGGGCCGCCATGACACCTATCCCAAACGGCGCGGCCAGACCCGTGTGCCGGAGCTGCGGTCCTACGGCGTCAACGTATCCTTCGGCCACGATTGCGTGATGGACCCCTGGTATTCCATGGGATCGGGCGACATGCTTGAAGTCGCCTCCATGGGCCTGCACGTTGCTCAGATGACCAGCCGCGACGATATCCGCTACGCCTATGACTGCGTGACGTCGCATCCTGCAAAGGCAATGGGCCTTGAAGGCTATGGTCTGGAAAAGGGCTGCAAGGCCGATTTCGTCGTCCTTCAGGCCCGTGACACGATCGAGGCCATCCGCCTGAAGGCCACAAGGCTGAAAGTGGTCAAGGCCGGCCGGATCGTGGCCGCGACGCCGGAACGCACGGCTGACCTTTTCCTTGCCGGCCGGCCCGCGACCGTCGATCCGAGCAGCTACGCACCGAACGAAGGCTGACCGGGAAATCAGGACATCGATCTGAGAAGCCGTGCCGGAAACAGGAGCCGCACCCCGGTGCGTCTCCCCCCTTCGGGACTCGCCTTTGGTCTTTCTCATGATGCGGCGACACTGGGAGCTTCGGGCGCGAATTCGGAAATTTCACCCTCGTCATTGCCGGACAGCAACACGTCAAGCCATGGCATGACGCCGAAAGGAAGCATTGTCGACCATACACCGCTCAGAAGGCAGCACAATTCCGTCCGCCACCAATTCGGGATGCAGAACGCCTCCCGGAATTGTCGTCCCGGTTTGCCGCGAAAGCGGCGAGACCGGGGCGACACGTGGAGGAGTGAAGCTGCAGCCAGATGCGGTCAGGCGGCTGCCACCGCCTTGAGGAAACGGTCGACGGTCTCGCGCAGATCCGTCGTGCGGGCATTCACGTCGGTGGATGCGTTCAGCACCTGACCGGCAGATGAGCTGGTCACCTGCGCTTTTTCGGAGATCGTGATGATGGTCTGCGCCACGTCCTGCGTTCCCCTGGCGGCATCCTGGACATTGCCGGAGATCTCGTTGGTCGCGGCGCCCTGCTGTTCGACTGCCGCAGCGATCGTGCCGGTATATTCGTCCACCTGGCTCATCGTCTCGGTGATCCCGGCAATCGCGGAAACCGCCTCCTTGGTGGCCGCCTGGACTTCGGTGATCTGTCCTTCGATCTCTTCCGTGGCCTTGGCCGTCTGCGTGGCAAGCTCCTTGACCTCGGAGGCAACGACGGCGAACCCGCGCCCGGCCTCTCCTGCCCGCGCAGCCTCGATGGTCGCGTTCAGCGCAAGCAGGTTTGTCTGTTCGGCGATTGCCGAAATCAGATTGACCACGTCGCCGATCCGCTGCGCCGATTCCGCAAGGCCCTCGATCTTGGTGTTCGTCTGCATCGCGGCCTGCGTCGCGCTCTGCACGATATCCGTCGTCGACTGCACCTGGCGGCGGATTTCCTGGATCGACGCCGAAAGTTCTTCGGACGCCGAGGCGACGGTTTGAACGTTGGTTGAGGCCGCTTCCGAAGCGCTGGATGCGTTCGAGGCCTCGCCCGCTGTCTCGTCCGCAACGCCGTTGAGTTCCTCGGCCGCTGTCCGCATCTGCTCGCTGTTGCTGTAGACCGCGTCGAGCATCTCGGTGACTTCGGACCTGAAGTCGGAAATGAGGCTGGCAACCGCATCCGCCTGCCGTGCCGTCTCGAAGGAGGTTTCCTTCTGTTCCTGTTCCAGCCGCTCGCGCTCAAGGGCGTTTTCGCGGAAAACACGAACAGAAGCTGCCATCTCGGCGATCTCGTCACGCGTTGCTTGCGCCGGGACATCGACCTTCGTGTCCCCCCCGGCCAGCTTGTTCATGACATCGCTGAGACCGGAGATACGAGCCGACAGTCCCCTGGCCGTGACCAGTCCGAACACGCCGGCGATGAGCGCGCAAACGATCGCGCTTGCGAAGATCCAGATCTGCAGCGTCGTCAGCGGCGCCAGGACTTCGCTTGCGGCCTGCACGACGACGACGGCATATTTCTGCCCGAACGCGGTCACCGGGACGATCGCGGCGAATACGTCCTGACCGTTGAAGTCGGGCAGACGCGTGAAGGTATTGCCGCCGCTCATCGACGCGGAAATTTCGGGCGCGTTGAACTGGTCGCTGAGCAGCTCCGAAACATCAGCCGTGCGCAGGCTGTCGTTCATGGCAAGGCCGTCCGCGTTGAGAAGCAGCGTCTCACCGGTTTCACCCAGTCCTGCGAACTTGCCGAGCAATGTGGTGACCTCGCTTGTCGGCGCTTCATAGACCACCATGCCGATGGTCTTGCTGCCGACAGTAATCGGCGCGGCGAGGAAGCCCGTGGCTTCGTTGTCGCGGCCCGGATAATGCTCGGGATCGTAGGCAACCACGGCACCGTTGCCGTCTGCGACGATCGTCTTGTAGGCGTCGGCCAGCGCCGTGTTCTGCCAGGCCTCTGCCTGAACGTTGACGCCGAAGTCAGCCAGCTTGCGCGCGCTGTAGATGACATCGCCATTCATGTTGACGAGCAAAAGGTCCGGAAAATTGTTTGCGTCCGCGAAATCGCGGAGCGGCGTGTGATGCTTGGCATGCGCCTTGTCATAAGGCTTGCGGCCGGCCTTGACCAGTTGGTCCCGCTCCTCGATCGGGTGCGGATTGTCGGTCACGTAGATCTTGGTGAGCGTTGCGGACGCCTTGTCCTTGTATTTCGCCCAGGCCGCATCAAAAGCGCTGTAGGCTGCCCTGAGCGTTTTGCCCTGGACGTGCCCTTCGATGGTTCTCTGTTTGCCGTGATAAAGTTCCAGCAGGCTGTCCCGGCGGCTTTCCGCCAAGGCCATCAGCCTTTGTTCTGCCTGTCCTTTGACAGTGTTTGCACTCGAAATGTAACTTGCAATGCCAACGCCTGCAGAACACAAAAGCGCGATCCCAAGGACAAGCGCAGGAAGTTTTGCCGCAACCTTCACGGAATTCTCCAGAATTGCGCGGGAAGGCATCGCCTTCCCGCATGTTTCAAGATCAGAGGTTTTCTACGTTGACACCGAAGGTCACAGCGCCGATTGCTTCGCCGCTGTCCGGGTCGACCACCGTAACGCTGACCTGGCTCTGAAGGGTCTGCGTGCTGTCATCTTCTTCCAGTTCACTGATGTGAACAGCGCCCTTGCCGTTGGAATAGGTGTCCTGCCACTTCGCTTCGTCACCCTGCCAGTAGTCGGAGGTCACGTCGCTCTGGCCGACATTCAGTCCCTTGCCGTCCATCACGAAGATCTCGGTGAAGAGGCCGTCGCTGCTTTCCTGGACATCAGCAAGGAAGGTCGACAGAGGGCGTTCCAGCACCGTATCGATCATCGGCTGGTCGACAGCTTCGGCTTCCGCACGCCAGGTCTTGTCGAGTTCATCGATCTTGGCCTGGTTGAAAGCGCCCGTTTCGCCGTTCTGGGCGCGGACCGCATCAATGACTTCACTGGATGTTGCGATCTCGGCGATCTTTCCGGCTGCAAGCGTCTTCAGCTCGCTTTCGAATTCATTTGCCGTCGCCGTGCCGGCGGCCAGGAAGCAAAGGGCGGTTGTAGTGTAGACGAGGTTTTTCATTCTGCTCTCCCAAGGTGTTTAAGCTTGGAAAATAATGACTTCAGCAGATTAAAATTCAGTATATGAAGAACTTAATGCTTAAAATAACAGAATGTTAAGTCGAAAATCGAGAAAAATACTAATATACCAAACGAATATATTTTTCACGCTACTCTATTTTTGATTGAAAAATACAATCATGAATCGAAATTCGAAGTTGCACCTGAAGTCAAGGAAATCAATTTCCGTATCAAAGACAGCCCGTTAGAGGCTTCCGATATGGCAGACTTCCGGTGGAACACCCGCATGACGTGCACTTGCCTTGCAGCGAGCCTGTGCCGTCTCTTGTCCATCCCGTTCCGCTTTGCAGAATCGGTCGCAACCGACAGAGATTTCACGCGAGCTATTGCATCGTTTTTGCTTTTCCGCTATACGCGCGCTCGCGCCTGCACCCCTGGAGGAGGCGCATTTGGACCGATACCGAACAGCTCACGTCACGTCGACACGGCGGTTCGCCGGTCCGCTACCATACACTCAAGGAGTTTGCCATGGCTGCCAGCTATGAGCTGAAGGCGTCGGCACGGGACCGGGTGGGCAAGGGGGCCGCACGGGCACTGCGTCGCGAAGGCCTTCTACCTGCCGTGATCTACGGCGACAAGAAACCCGCAATGCCGATCACCATTCCGGTGAAGGAAACCACAATCACCCTGCACAAGGGCGGTTTCACGGCACAGATCGGTATCATCGATGTCGACGGTGAAAAGCACCAGGTCATCGCCAAGGACTATCAGTTGCACCCGGTACGCGACGATGTCCTCCACGTCGATTTCCTGCGCGTCGCGAAAGGCGCGACACTCACGGTCGAAATTCCGGTTCAGTTCCTCAATGAAGAAACCTGCCCGGGCCTCAAGAAGGGTGGCGTTCTGAACGTGGTCCGTCACACTGTTGAAATGACGGTTCCGGCAGATTCCATTCCGGAAGCGCTCGAGATTGACCTTGCGAATGCAGAGCCGGGCGACAGCCTGCACATTTCCGCGGTCACAATTCCCGAAGGCTGCCAGCCAACGATCACCGACCGCGACTTCACCATCGCGACGATCGCTGCACCGGCCGGCGTTCAGGAAGAAGAAGACGCCGACGGCGAAGCTTCGGAAGAAGAAGCAACCGACGAAGAGGCTGCAAGCGAATAAGCTTCCGCTTCGACTGGATCATGCGGGAGGCGGCCGCCGCCTCCCTGCCCCGGCAGCCGATTTCGGCTGCCTTTTCGTTTCAGCCATGATGGTGTAGGTGCGACATGAAACTGATCGTCGGACTGGGCAATCCGGGAGCCAAATACGCCGGACACCGGCATAATATCGGATTCATGGCCGTCGACGAGATCCATCGTCGCCATTCCGGCTTCCAGCCTTGGCGCGCCCGTTTTCAGGGCCAGGTTTCCGAGGGCCGCCTTGGCTCGGAGAAGGTTCTGCTGCTGAAGCCTTCGACCTACATGAACGAATCGGGCCGCGCGGTCGGCGAAGCCATGCGTTTCTACAAGGTCGAACCAAGTCCCTATCTACATTTT
>JBCDEN010000833.1:0-1744 GCA_039179715.1 Pseudomonadota bacterium | reverse complement strand
CACGAACCTGACCCGGGACGGCGAGCGCTGGCATCTGGAAACCGAGCACGGATATGTCCGCGCAAGAAAAGTGGTTCTTGCCGGTAACGGCTACGCCCGCGAGAATGCGCCGAAATGGCTCTATGGCAGGACGCTCCCGGCCATGTCCTCCATACAGGTTACGCGGCCCCTGAGCGACGGCGAATTGACCGACCAGGGCTGGACGTCCGACACCATGTCAGCCGACACGCGCATCCTGCTTCACTATTTCCGGCTTTTGCCGGATAGGCGGTTCCTGTTCGGGACGCGCGGCGGCATCTTCGACACCGAGCCAGCGCTGACGACCATGCGCATGCGTGCACGCTCCGACTTTGAGGCCATGTTTCCCGCCTGGACCGATGTGGAGACCGAGTACAGCTGGCACGGAAACGTCTGCCTTTCGCGCGCCCTCACACCATTTGTCGGCGCGGTGCCCGGCATGGACGGCGTCTATGCGGCGCTCGGCTGGCACGGCAGCGGGATCGCCATGGCTTCCCTTTCCGGCGAAAAACTTGCCGGGCTGATCACCGGGGCGCTGACGCAGGACGATCTGCCCGCGCCCTTGCGACAGCCGCTGAAGAAGTTTCCCCTGCCGCTGTTTCGCAAGCTCTATCTGCAGGGCGCCTACTGGTTCTATGGGTTGAAAGACCGCTAGGAAAACCGCCCTCAAACTGGCGGCGACCGCGCGGCCGTCAGC
Organism: Pseudomonadota bacterium; assembly: GCA_039179715.1. Lineage (GTDB taxonomy): Bacteria > Pseudomonadota > Alphaproteobacteria > Rhizobiales > Stappiaceae > Roseibium. The sequence goes on along the minus strand of JBCDEN010000833.1, from coordinate 1,029 downwards.
TTCAGTCTGCAGCGTCTATGCCCGGGCCCGCTGCGATCACTTCACATTGATAACGTATTTGTTGCTGATGTTGCGGATTTTCGCGGTCCCGTAAGCGTGTCTGTTTTAATTGCAGTGACAGGCTGTTCAGGCAACGTGTTTTGGCGTGCGCATCTTGCAAGTTCTCCACATTTAACGGCAGGTTTTCTTGGTGCCAGGTTTGATTTTTCCGGTGTTGTCGCTTTCGGGCAGCGCTTTTTGCGCGAGGTCAATGCCGCGCGGGATCGAGTGCGCTTCGCTTGCGGGACCAGGGAGCGATCAGGTGGCAGCATCGACAAAGCAGGACCTTCTGGCCTTGACCAGAACGGAATATCGGAAGCTCGGCAACATTCTGGATACGCTTCCGAACTCGCTGAAACTGGCAATAGACGGCGACGGTGTTTCGCCCAAGGACATTGTCGGGCACAGGGCGCATTGGATCGAGCTGTTCCACGGTTGGTATCTTGAAGGTCAGGCGGGCAATCCGGTCGATTTTCCCGCCAAGGGCTACAAGTGGAACGAGCTCAAACGCTACAATGCGGATCTTCGCCAACAGCAGTCCGGCATGAGCTGGGACGATGCCGTTGCGCTTCTGGAGATCCGGCACGGCGAACTTCTGGAATTCATGGAAAGCCTGTCGCAGGCGGATCTCTACGGTGCTCCGATGAAGGGCGGCAAAAACGCCTGGACGACAGGCCGCTGGGCGGAAGCTGCCGGACCCAGTCACTACCGCTCTGCCGCGAAATACCTGCGGAAAAGAATGAAGGCGTACCGTAAGGACAAGGCGTAAGCTGAGCGCCTGCCAGGCCGGTTGCCGGGCCGGTTAGCGCATCGGGCGATACTCTAGGTGATGGACTCATAAATGAGACTGAAATGGCATACGAAATGGCAAAATCCCGTTAGGAAGGGTGCGCGGAGCGGGCTTCCTGCCCGGTCAAACACACTGACGCCACGGGGTGAAGCCATTTCCGGGTCCTTCGGATTTGAGCGGCTTGCTCCTCCTCCGCGTTG
>JBCDEN010000615.1:0-3063 GCA_039179715.1 Pseudomonadota bacterium | reverse complement strand
TGGTTCAAATTCCGGGGCGTAGCTTCCCTTCGGGATGACGATGCGCACACGTTCGCAGGCTCCGCTCCCGGAATAGTATTTTGCCAGTCTGCGTCGGAGCCGCGCGGCTTCGACGCGCACGATCGGATCCGTGACGGGATTGAAGTCCTCAGGGCGCCCGAGCGCCTCGACCGCGATCGTGTAACCCTTTATTCTGTCGTGCTTTTTTTCCAGTGCTGCGCTTACGACAAAATCCAAGAACGATCTGAGTTGCGGCGCTGATCGAAACTCGGTGCTTGCGAGCGCACTGACGAGGGCAGCTCTCACCTGTTCCGATGTACACGCGGCGGCGTCATGATCCGTGGCGGGTGCAGCCGTCGTCGGGTTTGGAGCCTGACCGGTGTCCCCGGACCGTGACACCAATCCGTCGTCAGACTGGTCGTTTTGACCATTTCTGTTCTTGCGGTGATGTTCCGTGCGGGCGGCGGAGTGCATTCCAGTCCCCTATGGTAACCGGTCCAAAAGCACCACGACAAATTGCCCTAACGTAATCTTAACCAACTTGCAGGTGATTGCAAATCCCTAAATCCGCCGCGCAATCCGCTGTCTTGAATTTCGCGCAGGGCCCGGAAGCCTGGTCCGTTTCCAATGCACAACGGAAAAACAGCGCCCTTGGTTGTGCTTAGTCGGGGACAAGTCGCGCATTTCGCGCCGGAACCGCGCTTGCGGATTCGGTGTGTGCCAGATCTTAAGGCATGATTAACCGGTAATTTTGATTCGGGTCGGAACGCTTAAACACCATGGGCCGGACGGGGACCATCTTTGTAGCAATATGCATGGCCATTATCGCGCTGTCGTCCGCGACAGTGCTGATATTCCAGTTCGGACGGCCGTTCGGCGAAGCGGTGTCCCTGTCGCTCGCACTGATGTGCACGATGATACTGATCCACCTTCTGATCAGCCGCGCCAGGGATCGCGGAGCGGTAAGCGAGGCGGTGGACCGTCTTGAGGACCGGATGGCGGATCTGGACGAGGATGTCGGCAACCTGGAGGGTCGCCTGACGGGCATGGAGCACACCATGCCCAGACGGACACGCGCCGAGATGGATCCGCTTTTTGCGGAAGTGGAAGTGCTGGGGACCCTGGTAAAGCAGATGGCCGAGGCAATGTCGGACCTTGAAACCAGAGTGGAAGATCAGCAGGCGCTTGCGCCGCCGCCTCCGGCACAACCTTTACCGCATTATCCGCAAACGCATCCCGACTTGCATAGCCGCGCATTTGTGCATCCGCCCGCAGTTGCTGTTCCACCCGTCGCGCCAACTGCCGCCCCGCCGCATCCTCAGGTCAATGCGAACATGCCGCATGCCGGACAACCGCACCCGATCGGGCAGGGACCTGAGACCGCCGCCAAGCCTGCGCACTGGCAGCAGGGTCATGGCCAGCCCCATGACAGCGGCGTGCGTGCGGAGATGGAGGCCTGGGACCGCAAATACGGAGTGACGCCGGTCGCAGCGGCCGGACCTGGCGCTGTGCCTTTCGATCAGGGGGTGCAGACAGGTCAGGCCTTGGCTCCGGAAGATGACTTCCCGTTTGCCGACACCAGCCCGGCTGCGCCCGAGGGGCCAAAACCAAATCTGGCGATGCGGGAAATGATCACGTCGGCTCTCAACGCCAACCGGGTTGAGCTTTTCCTGCAGCCGATCGTAACCCTGCCTCAGCGGCAGGTGAAATACTACGAGGCTTTCACGCGGTTACGCGACGCCGAAGGCAATGCTGTCGAGGCAAGCGTGTTTTTGCCGGAGGCCATCCTGTCCGGACAGATCGCGCGCATCGACAATCTGCTTCTGGTCAGATCGCTGCAGGTGATCAAGCGGCTGACATCGCGGAACCGGAATGCCATCCTGTTCTGCAACATCTCCTCGGCTTCCCTGGTCGACGAGACCTTTTTCCCGAGCTTCCTCGAATTTGTTCAATCCAACCGGGGCTACGCTGACGTGCTCGTGTTCGAATTCTCGCAGATCGATGTTGCCGGCATGGGCGGGGTCGAGCTTGAGAGCCTGAATGCACTTTACGAGGCTGGGTTCCGTTTCTCGATCGACCGTATCAGCGACATGAAGATGGATTTCAATTCACTCGCGGGCCGTGGCTTCAAATATGCCAAATTGCATGGCGACTATCTGATCGGACGGCGCGAGGCCAACCACGGTCACATTCACCCTTCCGATTTCGGTGATCTGCTGCAGCGCTATGGAATGGAGCTGATCACGGACCATGTGGAGACGGAATCGCAGGTCCTGGAGCTGCTCGACTACGACGTGAAATTCGCACAGGGCAATCTGTTTTCCCCGCCGCGTCCCGTCAGGGCAGAAGTCCTGCAAGGGGCATCGGCCCCCGGACCGATGCGGACGGCCGCCGGGTAGATCCGGCAACCGTCGTCTCAAGTCTTGCTCAGCAGCGTCAGATTTTCTTCGTTCCGACCGTTACGATCGTCGGTTCCTGCTCGGCGAGCAGCCTCTTGGCGACACGCTGCACGTCTTCAAGGGTAATCGCTTCGATCTCGCTGTTGCGGCGGTCGAAGTAATCGATCCCGAGATCCGCGTTCTGCAGTGCGACAAGCTGGCGCGCGATTTTACCGGACGTGTCGAACCGGAGCGCGTAGGAGCCCGTGATGAAGCGCTTGGCCGCATCGAGTTCCTCTTCCGTCGGACCTGCCGTCGCCATGCGCTGAAGCTGCTCCAGCATGACGTCGACCGTTTCGTCCGCGCGGTCCGATTTGGTGGCGGCTGATCCGATCAGCAGCCCGGTATGACGGTACGGAGACAGGGATGTGCTCGCGCCATAGGAGAGGCCCCGCTTTTCCCGGACTTCCTGATACATCCAGGACGTGAACGTTCCGCCACCAAGAATGTGGTTCATCACATAGGCCGCCTGATAGTCAGGATCGTCGCGCTTCAGGCGGCCTATGTGATGAACCACATTCTTGGTGGCGGAACGTTCACGTCCTGGATGTATCAGGAAGTCCGGGAAAAGCGGGGCCTCTCCTATGGCGCGAGCACATCCCTGTCTCCGTACCGTCATACCGGG
>JBCDEN010000851.1:0-1620 GCA_039179715.1 Pseudomonadota bacterium | reverse complement strand
CCGGCAGCCTCGCCCGCGTCATACTCGGACTGGCCGACGTGAAGGGTCACACCGAGACCCGGGGCGACATCGGAGCCGGAGTTCATCGAGATCACCGGAATGCCGGCCTCGACTGCACGCTGGATCGACGGCCCGAGCGCATCGCCATCGGGAATGGACACAACCAACCCGTCCGGCTCCTGGTTCACAGCCGCGTCGATCAGCTGGCTCATGGCAACCATGTCGAAGGTCTCCGGAGCGCGGTAGTCGACATTGGCACCCGTGTGCTCGGCCGCAAGCGATACACCGTTCTTCACAACGGACCAGAACGCGTCATTCGCCTGACCATGCGACACAACAATGATGTCCGTCGCAAACGCGGGGGTGGACACTGCCAGGGCACTGGCAACGACCACGCCTTTTACAAAGTTTTTCATTTACTCACTCCTCCCGAGCGTCTTTCAAAAAACCAACCGCGGGATTGCGGTTCACGTATCGGCCATCGGCCGAATTTCATGCTGCCAGCTTCCTGAGTTCGGTGCCGGATGATGACAGCTGCGCTTCTACAATCTCCCTGAACCCGCTGCCCTTTACCGGCGTGAACGGATTGGGACCGGGCGCGTTTGTCTCAAGGATGATCGGTCCGCTGTAGCCGATGCCGCGCAAGGCGCCGAACTGTGCGGCGAAATCGGTATGTCCCTGGCCGATGCCGCAGCGATTGCTGTCTGCGGCGTGGTAGAGACCGATCCGGTCGCCAGCTTCTTCAAGCGCGGCAACCGGATCATCTTCCTCGATATTCATGTGATAAGCGTCGGGCAGTAGCTTGAGATTGTCTGCGCCAACGGCTTCCAGCAATGCCAGACCTTCTGCGACCGTGCGGACCTGGTGGGTCTCGTAGCGGTTGAGGATCTCGTAGACGACCTTGAGGCCGCGCGCCCGCGCCATCCCGCAAATCCGGTCGACCGAAGCAACCAGCAGATCGTCCTCTTCCTGCTGGCCCGCAACAGGTTTGATGCGGCCGACCTGCCCATGGCAGGAAATCAGGGGCTCGCCCAGATCGCAGGCCCAGTCCATCAGCCGGTCATAGTAGTCGATACCGGCCGTCCGGGTGGCCACGTCCGGATGGGAAATGTCAGCGTCGCCAGGTGTGATTGAGAAGACGTCGAGACCTTCGCCGTTCAAAATCGCGCGGGCGCTGGAGGGGTCGGTGCCGTCAACATCGCCAAACAGCTCGACCCCGTCCAGACCACTGCGCCTGACGCGCTGCGCGATATCGGGGAGCGTCGCGTCGCCGAAAATCCATGTACAGCAGCCGATCAATGCGGTCATCGGCTACCCCTCAAGGGACTTCGGCACCGAGTTGCGGCCATTTCGATCATCCGAATGCAAACTCCCTGAATTCCTTGATGGGCTCTGGCGTTCTCAATCAGCCGGCACATCCTGAAATCTTATTTTTGGAATTAATATTCTGTTTTAGTTCATTTGCAATAGAATTTTTCTGAAAAAATCATTTTCCATTTCGTTGCGCCCCGACCGAAACGGCCAGTGCGATTGCAAGGCAGAGGCTGGCGGACAAGGCCCGGAAGGCGCCGACATCAAGTTCGGCGACCAGCAGCTGGATTGCTTTCAACCGGGCCAGGG